>CAJGDU010000069.1 GCA_904502175.1 Clostridiaceae bacterium | reverse complement strand
TTCTTAGATAAGCTCATAGCTCATTCTAATTGCTGACATTTCTGTCATTGCTTTCCAGATTCTGGAAAAAGTTCTTCGAAACTTCAAAAGAAATTTCAAGGGTTCTTTCGTTCATTGATGTTTAATTTTCAAGGTCCACCACAAACTGCATTTTGGGCAGTCGTAGAAACACCCCTTGCGGAGTGCTTGTATATAGTAACAAACGGATATACAAAAATCAATGGTAATTTTTGTAGAAACTCAGATTCCCCAAAATGCCTAAAAACCGTCGAAAACCAATCGGGGAATTAGATAATGTGTCTCCCTTGTGGATGAGCCTCCCCTCACCCACCAAATGTGCTTTGTGGAAAATGACAAATGGGTAAAAAAGAAAAAGCTCCCGTCGGGAGCTTTTTCCTCTGGTGCCGGTGGCGGGGGTCGAACCCGCACGGTGTCACCACCAACGGATTTTGAGTCCGCCTCGTCTGCCAATTCCAACACACCGGCATGTCATCGCAGCCGGCGGGAACCACCGACTGCGATAGTCATTATATCATCAAATACTGATAATACCAAACGCGCTGAGGACGGAGCTGATGAGAATGATGATCAGCGAAACAGGCGCCAGGTACTTGATGCTGAAGTTGTAAATGGGTTTCCGTTTGAAGGCGGAAGTGCGCCGGAACTCCTCTTCCATTTTCTTCAGCGTGATGACACGCAGAATGAGGATGCAGGTGCAGAGCGCGGCAATGGGCATCATGACGGAGTTGGACAGGAAGTCGAGGAAGTCGAGGACCTGCATGCCGATGATGGTGATGTTGTCCCATGCGCCGTAGCCGAGGGAGGCCAGCGAGCCGAGCAGGATGGCGAAGACGCCGAAGGCCAGCGTGGCCTTGGTGCGGCTCCACTTGAGCTGCTCACAGAGCGTGCCGACACAGGTCTCGGTCAGCGAGATGGCGCTCGTCAGAGCGGCCAGGAAGACCAGCAGGAAGAAGATGACGCCGGCCGGGGTGCCGAAGCCCATGGACACGAAGACCTTGGGAATGGTGACGAACATGAGGGACGGGCCCGCGCTGAGGACGTCGGGGTCGCCGCCGGAGAACGAGAAGACCGCCGGAATGATCATAAGACCGGCAAGGACCGCGATGAGCGTATCGAAGACCTCGACTTTGGTCGTGGAGTCTTCCAGGTCCTGGTCCTGTCCGACATAGGAGCCGTAGGTGATCATGATACCCATGGCGATGGACAGCGAGTAGAACATCTGGCCCATGGCCGACACAACCGTCATAATGGAGAAGTTGTGGATGTTCGGGATGAACATGTACTTGATGCCTTCCAGGGCGCCGGGACGGGTGCAGGAATAGATGGACGTGACGACCGCGAGCAGGATGAGGATGGGCATCATGATGCGGGAGACACGCTCAACACCGTTCTGGACGCCGCCGAGGATGACGACAAGCATGAGCAAGATAAAGATGATGAAATACAGTTCCGGCTGGACATTGGATGTGATGTACCCGCCGAAGTAACCGTCTGCTGCCATGGCCTGGGTCTCGCCGGTGCAGTAACCGACCAGATATTTGACGACCCAGCCGCCGATGACGGCATAGTACGGGCAGATGATGAACGGCACGATGGCGTTCACCCAGCCGCCGAACGCGGAAGCCTTCGTGTTGCTGAACTGCTTGAACGCGCCGATGGGGCCCTTCCCTGTCATGCGGCCGATGGCGGTCTCCGACATGAGAAGCGCATAACCGAAGGTCAGGACCAGGAACAGGTAGACCAGCAGGAAAATGCCTCCGCCGTATTTGGCGCAAAGATACGGGAAACGCCAGATGTTTCCGAGTCCGACTGCAGACGCCGCGGCAGCCAGGACATAGCCCATCTTATTCGAAAAACCGGTGTTCTTCTGCACGGTGGGCGTAGTGGTTTCATTCTTAGAAGCCATGCTCTCTCCTCCAAATATGATTACTCAAAACAAAACAGCCGCTGCGTTGCAACAGCTGTTTTTATAGTTTAGCGTTTTTTCGAAAGATTATCAACTATAAAGTAAATATAACCTTAATACTGCGAATAGCCGTCAAGGAACTCTCTCAGCCGGTCGGCGGCTTTTCCGAGGGTCCGGCGCTCCGGCAGGTAGACGATGCGGAAGTGGTCCGGGGCGTCCCAGTTCATGGCGGTGCCCTGGAGCATGAGGACTTTCTGCTGTTTGAGGAAGTCCAGGATCATCTGCTCGTCGTCCTTGATGTGGATCTTCTTCAAGTCGATCTTCGGGAAGATGTAGAACGCCGCCTCCGGTTTGACCGCGGAGAGCCCGGGGATGTCGTTGATGGCGTTGTAGATGAACTCCCTCTGCTCGTAGATGCGTCCGCCGGGCAGCAGCAGCTCATCGACGCTCTGGTAGCCGCCGAGAGCCGTCTGGATGACCGACTGGCCGGGCACGTTGGAGCACAGACGCATGGAAGACAACAGGTTCAGGCCGGTGATGAAGCCGTCCGCGTGCTTCTTGTTCCCCGAGAGGACCATCCAGCCGACGCGGTAGCCCGCAATGCGGTGGGACTTCGACAGGCCGTTGAACGTGACGCACATGCGGTCCGGCATGAGGGACGCGATGGACACGTGCTTCTTGCCGTCCATGACGAGGCGGTCGTAGATCTCGTCGGAGAAGACCATGAGGTCGAACTCGCGGGCGAGGTCGGCGATCTGCTTCAGGACGTCTTCCGGGTACAGAGCGCCCGTCGGGTTGTTCGGGTTGATGATGACGATGCCGGTGGTGCGGGGGTTGATCTTGGAGCGGATGTCCTTGATGTCCGGGTACCAGTTCTGCTTCTCGTCGCAGCGGTAGTGCACCGGTTTGCCGCCCGCCAGTTTGATGGAGGCGGTCCACAGCGGGTAGTCCGGCATGGGCAGCAGTATTTCATCGCCGTCGTTCACGAAAGCCTGCATGGACATGGTAATGAGCTCGGACGCGCCGTTGCCCGTATAGATGTCTTCAATGGTGACATCCGGGATGCGCTTGAGCTGGCAGTACTGCATGATGGCCTTCCGGGCGGAGAAAATGCCCTTGGAGTCCGAATAGCCCTCCGCGTCCCGCAGGTTGTGGATCATGTCGTGCACTATTTCGTCGGGGGCGGTGAACCGGAACGGCGCCGGGTTGCCGATGTTCAGTTTAATGACATCGACGCCGTTGTCGCGCATGCGGTTGGCCTCATCGAGGACCGGGCCGCGCACGTCATAACATACACCATCCAGCTTGTCGGACTTGTTGAACTCTCTCATGGGTCTCTTTTCTTCTTTCCTGGGCGATTTACTTTTCCGGGGAGCCGCGGGCTTCGCCGGCGCGACAGGGGCCGTCTTAACGGCAGGCGCAGTGCCTTCCCCGCCGAGCACCCAGTCGACGCTGACGCCGAAGGCCTCGGCAATGCGGGCCGCGGTCTTCTTCGACGGTTCATTGCGGCCGTTCACGTACTGCGAGACCGAGCCCTTGGTGAGGCCGGTCCGCTCCGCGAAGACCTGCTGGCTTCCGCCGCACTCGCGTTCGATGAGAGTTTGCACGCGCTCAGAAACTGTAGCCATGGCGCACCTCCTGAAAAGTTTTCCTTTCGATATTGTTTAAACTATACCACCGAAGTTTAAACTTTGCAAGTTTAAAGTTTAAAGGAAAAATAAAAGAGCCCCCTGCCGGGGGCTCTTGAACTTTTCTATTACAGCGTGCCGAAGATGCGGTCGCCGGCGTCTCCCAGTCCGGGGACGATGTACTTGTTCTCGTTGAGCTTCTCATCGAGCGCGGCACAGATGATGTCGACATCCGGGTGCGCGGTCTGCAGGGCCTGCAGGCCTTCCGGAGCGGCCACGATGCCCATGAACTTGATGCTCTTCGGGTGGTACTCCTTGATCTGGTTGATGGCGTCCACCGCGGAACCGCCGGTGGCCAGCATGGGGTCGAGCACGAAGACGTCTCTGTCCTGGATGTCCTGCGGGAGCTTGCAGTAGTACGGGACCGGCAGATGGGTCTCCGGATCGCGGAACATGCCGACGTGGCCGACCTTTGCGGAGGGCACGAGGTTCAGGATGCCGTCGACCATGCCGAGGCCGGCGCGCAGGATGGGGACGATGGCCAGTTTCCGGCCGGCGAGCTCATTGGCGTTGCAGGGGCCGATGGGGGTCTCGATGAGCTTCGGCTGGAGCGGAAGATCTCTCGTGGCCTCATAGCACTCCAGCATGGCGATTTCCGCGACGAGGGCGCGGAACTCGTTCGTGCCGGTCTTCTTGTCTCTCAGGATGGAGAGCTTGTGCTGGATGAGCGGATGGTTGGTGATGGTAACAGTGCCCATAATGTGCCTCCCGGTTTCAGTAAAGGATTTCTTTAAGTCTATTATACCCGAAGTTTATTCGTTTTCAATGGCCATGACCTTGTCGATGCGGCGCTGATGACGCCCGCCCTCAAACTCGTTGTCGAGGAACGCGTCCACCAGTTCCAGCGCAAGGCCGGGGCCGACGACACGGCCGCCGAAGCAGAGCACGTTGGCGTCGTTGTGCAGACGGGTGAACTTGGCGCTGAAGGTGTCGGAGCAGCAGGCCGCGCGAATGCCCTTGACTTTGTTTGCCGCCATGGACATGCCGATGCCGGTGCCGCAGATGAGGAACCCTCTCTCGGCCTCCCCCGCGACGATGGCGCCGCACACTTCCTTCGCGATGTCGGAATAGTCGATACTTTCGGGGCTGTAGCAGCCGTAGTCTTTAAACTCCACGCCTCTTTCCTCGAGGTGCTTCATGACTTCCTGCTTCAGTTCAAACCCACCGTGGTCACAGCCAATTGCGATCATTTTAAACGCTCCTTCTTTGCTTTTAACTCCCGTTCCGCCTGAGGTGCTCTCAGGTAGACCGGTAATATTTCATCGGACCCGACCGGTTTAAACCCGGCCTTTATCTTTGCCTCGGCACAGGCGGCCACGCTGACCGCGTTCTGGTACCGCAGGTTTTCCGGGGCCAGATGCCCCGTCAGTTCCGTCTCTTTCGCGGCTTCATAGACGAGCTCGGCGCCGTCGCCCACAAACAGGACGGGGCGGTGCATCGCCAGCAGTTTTTCCAGAAGTTCGGGAATGGGCAGGGCTTCGTCTTCCGTGAGGCGATGCACCTCTCCCCCCTTCACTTCAAATGCCGCGGTGTAGACCTGGTTGCGCCGGGCATCCATGGCGCCGCAAATGACGAGGTCTTCCGTTCCCGGAAGCCCGACGAACGCGTAGGGCATGGACTCCAGTGTGGAGACCGGCACGCAGTTCTTCTCGTCGGAGAAGACCAGACCTTTCAGAGCCGCCACGCCAATGCGCACCCCGGTAAAGGAACCGGGCCCCGCGTTGATGGCAAACCGTTCCACGGACGACAGCTCCAGCTGCGCGTCTTTCAGCGCGCTGTCCACCATGGGGACCAGGGTCTGGCTGTGGGTAAGGCCGGTGTTCGTATAGGCGGAACTCAGCACTTTCCCCTCTTCCAGAATGGCCACACTGGCGGGTTTTGCCGTGCAGTCAATTGCCAAGATCTTCATGGGCAGACTCTCCTGATATCTGAATAAGACGGTCGTTCTCGCCGTCTCCTCTGAAAAACTCCACGCGAATGGCGTCCTCCGGCAGAGCGTTTTCGATGTTTTCGCTCCACTCCACGGCCAGGACACAGCCCTGGTCGATATAATCGTAAAAACCGGTGGAGTCCAGCTCGTCCCAGGTGGAAATGCGGTACATGTCGAAATGCACCAGCGGCGGCTGTCCGCCGTACTCGTGGACGAGGGCGAACGTGGGGCTGCTGACCGTCTCCGTACAGCGGAGTCCCCGGGCAAGGCCCCGGGTGAACACGGTCTTCCCGCTTCCCATATCGCCGAAGAAGGCAACCACCTGTCCGGGTCGCAGAACCGCTGCCAGCCGTTCGCCGAGCTGTTCTGTCTCCGCGGGCGATGTACTCAGGTATTCCCGCAA
The DNA here is from genome assembly GCA_904502175.1 of Clostridiaceae bacterium. Taxonomy (GTDB): domain Bacteria; phylum Bacillota; class Clostridia; order Oscillospirales; family Acutalibacteraceae; genus RUG420. Next base: position 549 of record CAJGDU010000069.1, on the reverse strand, counting down.
ACTGGCGCCTCCTTTTCCGGTCTCTTCCGGTTTACTTTCGCAAACAATTCTATCGGTTATCTTGAAAAAATGCAACTGTCCTCTTATAATGAATCTACTGTATTTATGACTACAACCCCTTTGAGGTGTCTATATGAGCAAGTTCAGAGACTACTGGTCTTATTTCTGGAAGGGCACGGACAAGCTGCTGCTCTTCCTGTGCCTGCTGGCATCGGGCTTCGGCATCCTGATGGTCACGAGCGCCACCTGGCACACCATGAAGGAGGGCGCCACCCTCCCCCGCGACACATACACCATGATCGCCGCGGTCATCCTGGGTCTTATTGGGGCCCTCATCATATCACTGGTGGATATCGATATCTGGTGCCGCATGTGGTACATTTGGGCCGCCATAGGCGTCGCGCTCATGATCTTCATCTTTTTCTTCGGCACCGCGCCGTCCGCCCGTGCCGACGCCCGTACCTGGATCAACCTCGGTTTCATCTACTTCCAGCCATCCGAGCTGGTGAAAGTCTTCTTCATTACGACCTTTGCGGTCCACTTGGACCA
>CAJGDU010000068.1 GCA_904502175.1 Clostridiaceae bacterium | reverse complement strand
TTGGACATGTAGTAGGTTGCGATGTCGATGGACCCCGTGTTCGGTGCACGGAGACGGGTCGAAAAACAATTGCCAACGTTCAGAAGTACTTCGGGCATATGATAGCAGGTATAACCGACTGCCAGCTGACCATCTGCCTGGGCCTGTTTGATCAGGTCGTTGTCCTGATTCTGCAGCAGGTCCTCGAAGTAGATCAGATGCTTGAGATCTTTCATTGACACACCTCTCTTTCACAAAAATACCTTTCCAAAATCTATTGTTCCGAAGATGCTACCCGACTCTTCGGTTCAATCCGCAGCGATCCAGTCTCCGCCCAGAGGCGCGGAGGCTGCCATGTCTTCGGCAATGCGCCGGATGTCCCGGTCGCAGCCGTTTTTCACCCAGTCCTTGATGAGACCGTACATGCCGTAGACCCAGAAAACGGAGGAACGGTGATGGACGCTCTCGCTGACATTCGGGTGATTTTTCCTGTATTCTTCGTACAAAAGCTGCCGGAGCGGTTCCGCGATGGATTCCATGACAGCCTGGTTGGAGGCATCCAGCAGAAGCGTTTTCGTCAGAGACAACACTTCCGGCGCCGTGAGATATTCGAGCATGCGCAGGTAGGGAGCGTACAGGGTGCCGTCCCTTGCCTCCTCTTCCAGACCTTCCCGGATGACCCGGCAAAGCTCATTTCCGTATTTGGCTGCCAGCGCGTTGGTGAGATCGTCGATGCCGTCATAATAGGCATAAAAAGTAGAGCGTGAAAAATGGCCGATCCTGGCAACATCCCGCACATAGACTTTTTCGATGACTTTTTTCTCTTCGATGGCGACCAGAAAGGCATCCATGATGGCTGTCTTCGTCTGTTCCGCGTGTTTTCCCATGGTTCTCTCCTTGAATAGACGAGTTCAACACCTGCAATGGTTCGCTCTCTATGACATTTTTACTACTTATAGCTAATTCAATTATACTTTGCACGTGTTCGACAAAACAGCACACTTTTTTCAAAAGTGTGCAATGTGTAAAAAAGTTTAGGCAGCGGAACAATTTTTTTGTTAAAAAGTGCTCTGCTGCCCATTTTTGTCCGAACAACCTCTTACGGGATGAGGTCGTATTTTCGAAGATTCAGTTTTACATTTCCGTCGGCGAGGAACGAGATGCGGTCGGCGGACAGGTCGGTCTCGATGGTGACGCTCATGACCTTCTCCCCGTCGCCCACAAAGACCTCCGCGCTGAACCGGTCGAGGATGATGCGCAGCTTCAGCGTGCCGTCGTCATGGTTCACCAGAGCCTTCCGCTGATGGATGATGGCCCGGCGGGAACCGGAGTACATGCGGTCGATCTTGAGGGTGGACTCTTTGCGGCGGAAGCGGACTTCCGTGTAGAACTCGTCGTCCTTCGCGATATGGATGGCAAACCGGCGGTACAGCGCCTCCGGGTCCTCGGGAGACACTTCCACTTCGAGGTCCACCATGCGCCCGGAGATGCCCGGCAGCTCCCGCTCCTCCGAGCGGAGCACCAGATCTTCCACGACGACCTCATTCTGCCGCAGCGCGTCGAGCTCCCGGACCGGCCGCTGGTACAGGATGCCGTCTTTCAGCGACAGCTCCCGCGGGATGCTCATCTGACCGAACCAGGGTGTGGACTCCGTATGCAGGTTGCAGGTGTCCCAGTTCTGCATCCAGCCGACCATGATGCGGCGGCCGTCCGGCGCCTCCACCGTCTGGGGCGCGTAGAAGTCGATGCCGTAGTCGACGGTGTGGACCGACTCCTCCGTAAAGGTCTCGGTCTCTTCATCGTAAGTCCCGACCAGGTAAAACGTACCGTTGCCGTTCTGGTATTCGAGCCCTTTCGGCAGCATGTCCTGAGAGCTGCCCAGCAGCACGTGGCGGCCGTCCAGTTCAAAGAAGTCCGGGCACTCCCACATGCGGCCGAGTCGGTAGTGGTTCTCCGCAAAGACCTTGTCGAACGCCCAGTGGATGGCGTCGTCGGAACGGTACAGCAGCATCTGGCCCCCATGGCCCTCTCTGTCGTTGGCGATGAGCGCACGGTAGGTTCCGTCGGCGGCCCGCCAGGGTTTCGGGTCGCGGAAGCCGTAGCGGCTGCCGCCCTCCGGCAGATCGTCTTCTGTCAGGACGGGGTTGCCCTCGTATTTTTCATAGTCCAGTCCATCGCCAAAGGCAAGGTTCTGCGTCTGGACCTGGAGGACTTTGCCGCCCTCTCCGATCTCATTGATGATGCCGGTGTACATGAGCATCTGACGGCCGTCCGGCAGCGTGATGGCGTTGCCGGAAAAACAGCCGTCCCGGTCGTAGAGCCGGTCCGGCGCCAGAGCGGCGGGCAGGTACTCCCAGTGAAGCAGGTCGGAAGACACCGCGTGGCCCCAGTGCATGGGGCCCCAGTGGGAGTCGTAGGGGTGGTACTGATAAAACATGTGGTACTGGCCCATATAGTAAGAGAATCCGTTGGGGTCGTTCATCCACCCGACGCGGGCGGACAGGTGGAACCCGGGGCGGTCCTCCGGTCTGATATAGGTCTCAAGGCCCTCTTCATAGCGGCGGGCATCCCGCAAAGTCTGGCTCATATCTCATGTGCCTCCGAAAAAGTTTGCGCCATTGTATTACCGTTTCATGCTGTCGTCAAGGGCTTCCACGATATTTTCCACGACCATGGTGACTTTTTCCTGTACCTCTTTCGGCGCGTAGGGGAACGTGTAGGAGATGTCGGCCGCCTCAATGAGCGGCAGGTCGTTCAGGGAGTCGCCGATGCCGAAGAGCTGGACTTCGCCGAACTGGTTCCGGTAGTACTCCCGGAGGGCTTCGACGCCCTTGCCTTTGGAGCACCCTTTGGGGGCAATGTCGATCTCCACGACGTTCTGGAACGCCTGGACTGCCCCGCCGAACCGCTCGTTGACGAGGGCCACGTTCTCGGCGGCCTCCTCGAGGCTCTCGGTGTGGGCGCTGACCTGATGGATGAGCCCTTCCGGAATGTCCGCGACACTGCGGATGACATAGTAGGTGCCGGGATAATCCATCTTTTCAAAGACGCAGATCTCTCCCCCGACGTCCAGGGTCATGCGGAACCCCTTCGGCTGCAACAGGTCGACGATGGCCTGGGCCACGTCAGGACTGATGCCGCGTTTCTGGATGGGGCGCATGTGGCGGTCGATGATGTTCGAGCCGCTGCTGGTGATATAGAAGTCAGGCTTCACGAACCCGGTGATGAACGGGGTAAGCCCGCCGACCTGACGGCCGGTGCACAGGCCGAAGAAGTGTCCCGCGTCCTGATATTCCCGGATCTTTTCCACCGAGGCCATGGGCAGTTTGTCGGGGTCCTCCGCCTTGTAAAAATACAGCGTGCCGTCAAAGTCGCTGGCAAATACTTTTTTCATGGCTTTCTCCTTCAGACGACGAAGTCATCTTCCACGGAAGGTTTCAGCTTCCAGATGGTCAGGTCGACGTTGTCGGACAGGGCATAATGGTGCTCCGCCTCCGTCGGATAGACGTGGGCGGTAAAGGTCTTCTCTCCGCCGTTCAGGAACAGTTCCACCGAGCAGCGGTCGATGAAGACGCGCATTTCGCGCAGCGGTGTCTCCATGGGCACTTCGAGCTCTTCGAAGACCGCTTCGTTGAAGCGTTTGTCGAGGCCCTTCTTGCTCACGAACAGTTTCTTTTTGTGGGGACAGTAATGGATGGTGAACCCGCCGGTGCCGTCGGCCTTCGTGAAGAGGTTGACATCGGAGTCGTCTTCCTCCCCCTTCGGGAACCGAAGCTCGAGTTCGCAGAACGCCGGCAGGGTCCCGTCGCAGGGGGCGGTGCCGTCCCGGAGCTCCAGCATGGCCGGCAGCGGGTTTTTGAGGAGTTTCCCGTCCTTCATGCGCAGCTCCCGCACCAGGGTCATGCTGCCCTCCCAGTCCTCTTCCTCGGTGGGATAGTGGTTGTCGGGCAGACCCATCCAGCCGATGAGGATGGCCTTGTCCGGGTCGTCCACGTTGGCCGCCAGCTGGGAGGCGTACATATCGAACCCGTAGTCGAGGTAATGGTAGTCGGAGTCCGGCGTGAACGTCAGGGTGTCGTAGTCCATGGTGCCGGTGAAATAGACGTTGTGGTTCGTGCTGTTGCCCCGGCCCGGCAGGGTCGTGTACTGGGGCGAGAACAGCAGGACGTCTGTCCCGGAGATCTTCTGGATACAGGGACATTCCCACATGCCGCCGAAGTCCTCATAGCCGGGGACGTTCAGCTGGCCGGCGAACTCCCAGCCCTCCAGCAGTTTGGGCGATGTATAGACGAGGACCGTGCCCTTTTCGTCAAGGGTCTGGGCCCCGATAAAGATATAGTATGCCTGCTTCTCTTCCACCCAGAAGACCTTCGGGTCTCTCTGGTGTTCGCTGTAGTCGTCCCGGGGGCCGAACAGCGGTTCCGGCAGCTTGACCGGCACCTGGTTCTCATCGAGTTTCGCGGCGCAGGTGTACGGGGTGCGGACCCAGTTCTCGTCCCGGTGGTTACCGGTATAGAAGAAGTAGAGCGCATCGCCCTCCGCGATGGCGGAACCGGAATGGCAGCCCTTGTTGTCGAAGTCTCTGTCGGGGCGCATGCCGACGCCCGCGTTCTTCCAGTGGACGAGGTCCGTGGAAGTCACGTGGTACCAGTATTTGAGGCCGTGGACGGCGCCCCAGGGAGTCCACTGATAAAAGAGGTGCCAGACCCCGTCATGGAAGACAAATCCGTTGGGGTCGCTCGACAGTCCGGTGATGGGCTGGATGTGATATTTCTGGCGATAGACCGACCCGAGAAGGGCCTCGTGGAGCCCCTCGATCTCGTCCGCGGACTGCAGGACGCGGTACCGCTCTTCCAAAGTCCATTCGCGCATGGAAAAACCCTCCATTTCGAAAAGTGGTAACGATTTCAAAGCTTTCATTCTCATTATAAAAGCGAAAGAAAAAAATAACAATTGGCCAGTCTTCCATATTCCGACACCCGTTTTCGTTCGTTTCGCCGAAAAACACTTGACCCATTTCTAAGTTAAGGGTAATCTTTTATAAGAGATTTTTACAAAACCTATTGTATGAGGAGCATTTCATGGAATTCACCGGCAAAAAAGTGTTAGTCGTCGGCCTCGCCCGCAGCGGCATGGCCGCCATCAAGGTCCTGCACAAGCTCGGGGCAGACATCATCCTTTCCGAGCGCAAGCCCGCGGAAGAACTGGCGGAACGGGCAGACCTCGAAGCCCTCGGCGTCACCATCGTCGGGCAGGATATGGACGTGTTCGACCGGCACTACGACCTCTGCGTCAAAAACCCCGGCGTGCCCTATCGCAGCCCGTTCATGGAAGCGCTGAAACAGCACGGCGTCCCGGTCATCACCGAAATAGAACTGGCCTACCAGGTGGCAAAGCCGCAGCATTTCATCGCCATCACGGGCACCAACGGCAAGACCACTACCACCACGCTGGTCTATGAGATCCTCGCCAAAGCCTTCCCCGGCAAAGCCCACCTCTGCGGCAACATCGGCATCCCGCTCTGCGAGATCGTCATGGAGGAAGGCCTCCTGGAGGAGAGCGGCCATTACATCGCCCTCGAGATCTCCAACTATCAGCTCGTGAACATCGACCGCTTCCACCCGGAGGTGGCCACCATCATCAACCTGACGCCGGACCATGTGGACTTCATGGGCTCCCTCGAGGCCTACTACAAGTCCAAGACTGAGGTCTACCGCAACATGGGTCCCGCGGACACCTTCCTCCTGAACGCGGACGACAGCGTCCTCGCGGAGTATGTGGAGAAGTACCCTGTTCCGGCCACGGTCCGCAGCTTCAGTCTGGACCGCACCGACACCGACAACTATGTGAAGGACGGCAGCCTTTTCGTGGGCAGTGAGCCGGTCCTCCCCTTGAGCGCCATCCGCCTGCCGGGCAAGCACAACCTGCAGAACGTCATGATCGCCGTGTCTGTCGCCAAAGTCCTCGGCATCGGCAATGACGTCATCGAAGAGGTCGTCTCGAACTTCACCGGCGTCGAGCACCGCATCGAATTCGTGCGGGAGCTGGACGGCGTCCGGTATTATAACGACTCCAAGGGCACGAACACCGATGCCACCGTCACGGCGCTCAAGGCCTTCGACAATGGGGTCATCCTGCTCCTCGGCGGCTTTGAAAAAGGTCTGCCCATGGACGATGTGAAGGCGCACCTCGGCTGCGTCAAGAAAGTCATCGGCTACGGCGCCTGCGGTCCCCGCCTCGTGGCGGACACCGTCGGAGAAGACGGCATCGTCGTCACCACGCTCGACGAAGCGGTGGCAGAGGCCGTCAAGGTGGCGGAGCCCGGCGACACGGTCCTTTTGTCCCCCACCACCTCGTCCTTCGACCAGTACACCTGCTTCGAAGAGCGCGGAGAACACTTCAAGAAACTCGTCAACGAACTGTAACTCGTAAAAGAGGAAAACATACATGTCAGATAACCGTTACATCGGCGTCTTCGACTCGGGCATCGGCGGCATGACCGTCGTCAAGTCCATCGTCGAGAGCATGCCGGGAG
>CAJGDU010000067.1 GCA_904502175.1 Clostridiaceae bacterium | reverse complement strand
GATGGTCTTGCCGTCGTTGACGATGTTGTAGTGCGTGAGCATGACGCCCTTCGGGAACCCGGTGGTGCCGGAGGTGTACTGCATGTTGCAGACGTCGTTGACGTCGATGGCGGCCTGCATGCGGCGGATCTCCTCGATGGGCGTCTGGTCGGCGTACTCGAGGGACTCTTCCCAGGTGAGGGCGCCGGGCATGCGGAAGCCGACGGAGATGACGTTGCGCAGGAAGGGCAGGCGCTTCGCGTGGAGCGGCTGTCCCGCCTTGTGGTCTTTCAGCTCGGGACAGAGTTCATTCATGATGTCCACGTAGTTGGAGTCCCGGTAGCCGTCGATCATGACGAGCGTATGGGTGTCCGACTGCTTGAGCAGGTACTCTGCCTCGTGGATCTTGTAAGCGGTGTTCATGGTGACCAGGATGGCGCCGATTTTGGTGGCCGCCCAGAAGGTCAGGAACCACGCGGGGACGTTGGTGGCCCAGATGGTGACCTTGGAGCCGGGGCGGACGCCCAGGGAGACGAGGGCTCTCGCGAACTCCTCGACGTCGTCACGGAACTGCGCGTAGGTCCGGGTGTAGTCCAGCGTGGTGAACTTGATGGCGGTCTGGTCCGGGAACTCCTCGACCATGGTGTCGAGCACTTCCGGGAAGGTCTTGTTGATGAGCGTTTCCTTCTCCCAGACGTAGTTGCCGGTGTGGCTCCGGTTCCACTGCAGGTGCTTTTCGTTGTAGCGGGTGGGACGGAAGCGGCGCATGCAGCTCTTGAAGTGCGTGAGGATGATCTCGATGTCGTCGATGCCCTCAATGTAGGCCGGGTCCCACTGCAGGGAGAGGAAGCCGTCATAGTTGACGGAGCGCAGGGCGTTCATGAGGTCTTCGATGGGCAGATCGCCCTCGCCGATGAGCTCGGGAGTGATGTCCTCCCCCGCCTTGCGGTAGTCTCGGATGTGGACGTGGCGGGCATAGGCGCCGAGGTTCGTGATGCTCGTCTCCGCGTCTTCGTCCGCCAGCGCGCTCGTGGCGTACATGTTCCAGCAGGCGGCCAGTTCCTGGTCGTCCGCGAATTCGTTGAGGAGCTCCCGCAGCCTGGCGGTGTCCGCGTAGGCGCCGACGGTCTCCACGAGGATGGTGACCGGGAAGCCTTCGGTGACCTCCAGGAGGATGCCGAGGCTCTCGACGCAGAGGTCGTGGTCATCGACGTCGGTGTGGACGCTGATGGACGGGATGCCGAGGTTCACGGCGACTTCCATGCACTCCGTGAACTCCGCAAGGAAGTCCTCCGAAGTGAAGTCGGTGACCGTGTCGATACACGGGATGCTGAGTTCCTGGTTCTGCAGGTGACGGCGGGTGGCCGACGCGTATTCCGGGTTCGTGGGCGTGGTCTTGCCCTGGAAAATGGGGGCCTCGACGTTGTAGATCTCAATGCCCTTCATTTTGGTGTCCCGGGCGACGTCGCAGAACTCCTGCCATTCGATGCCGTCCCAGTGTTCTATGGAAAATGAGAGTTTCATGGGCTCCTCCTCTTACGCCTCGTCGTAGACGATCTTGTTGAGAGCGCTGATGTAGGCGCGGATGGACGCGCCGATGATGTCGGTGGAGATGCCGCTGCCGGAGTAGACTTTGCCGTCGGCGCGGATCTTGACCAGGGCGGAGCCCATGGCGTCGCGGCCCTCGGTGACGGTCTGGATCTGGAAGTCGTCCAGCTCGTAGTGGTGGCCGATGATCTGCTCAATGGCGGAGAAGGCGGCGTCGATGGGTCCGTCGCCCACGCCCACGCCCCGGAGCTCTTCCCCGTCCCGCTCGACCAGGAGGTTGGCGGTGGCGGTGATGACGTTGCCGGAGTTGATGACGTAGTTTTTGACCTTATAGCTGGAGGGCACCTGCATGGCAGAGCTCGCAATGATGGCGTCCAGCTCCCGGGTGCCGACAAAGTGCTTCTTGTTGGCGACCCGCTGGAAGGCCTCATAGACCTTTGCGTTGTCCTCTTCGGACAGGTCATAACCCATCTGCTTGACGACGGCGATGACGTCGCTGATGTCGTCGTTCGCGTCGAGGGTGACGCCGGCGATGTCGCCGGGGGTGATGTCTCTCAGCGGAGAGTCGGTATTATCAATGGGCTGCAGGACGCGGTCCAGCTGGGACACGGTGCGCTGCAGGTCCGTGGTCTTGAGGTTTGCGGCAATGTCCATGTCCGCGCCCTTCTTCTGCACGAGGGTGGCCACCTGCTCGAGGGTCGGGAAGCCGGCAGGCACGGCGGTGCACTTCACGCCGTCCGCTCCGGCGGTGAGGGCGGCTGCCGCGCAGGCAATGCCCATGCCCATCTCATCGGAGACTTCGACAAAGAGCTCGATGCCCTCCATTTCGGGAACGTTCTCGCGCAGGCCCTTGACGATGGCGGCGAACTCGTCCGGCAGGAAGATGCCGGCGGAGTCGCAGAGCGTGACGCGGTTCGCGCCGCCGCTTACGGCAGTCTTGACCGCTTTATACAGGAAGTCCGTCTCGGCACGGGTGGCGTCCACGGCGGAGAACTCGACGTTCTCGCAGAAGAAGCGGCAGAGTTTCACCTGTTCGGCGATGAGCTCCAGCATGGCCGGGGCCTTCTTGTGGCAGGTGTACTCCATCTGCACGGTGGAGACGGGCACCAGGAGGTTCAGCTGAGGGTGTTTGGCGCTGCGGATGCTCTCCCAGGTCTCCTCGACCAGACCACAGCCGATCTCAACGGCAGCGGACAGGGTGGTCCCCACCATGGAGGCGATGGTCTTGTTGGACAGCTGGTCGGCTTTGGCGGCCCCTATGGCAGGCAATTCGATTGTGTCCAATTTGAGCCGATCGAGGCTCCGGGCCACTTCCAGCTTCTCCTTGAAGGACAGGCTGGAGGCATTTCTCTTGCCGGGTTCTCTCAGGGTCATATCGATGATTTTTACCGTATTCATGCTGAATTCTCCTTGTTGTGTGGTAGTGTGTGTCTATACTTTCGGAAATTTGATTGTGCAAAATTATTTTTATTTCAATTTATTTTCCTCAGACAGAGCGTGCCATTATTATATTCCTTTTAAGAAAAAGTGCAACCCCTTTTCCCAAAATAAAAAGACCGGTCCGAAGACCGGTCTTTTTCAACTTTCTCCTGTTCAGGGCAAAGAACCCGTTACATGAAGTTCGTTATGAGCGTCAGGATACGCAGGCCAAAGAGGACGAAGATGACCCACATGATGGGGGTAACATCGGCTGCTTTGCCGGTGAAGACTTTGACGAGGACCCAGCTCATGATACCGAACATGATGCCGTTGGCGATGGAGTAGGTCAGGGGCATCATGGCAATGGCCATGAATCCGCCGATGGAGTCCGCGATGTCGCCGTCAAATTTCATTTTGGTGACGGAGGCCATCATGAGCATGCCGACATAGAGGAGGGCAGCCGAAGTGGCGAACGTGGGAATGGCCAGGAAGATGGGGCCGAGGAACAGCGCGACCAGGAACATGGTGCCCGTGGTGGCGGAGGTGAGGCCCGTCTTGCCGCCGGCCGCAACGCCCGCGGAGGACTCGACGAAAGATGTGACGGTGGAAGTGCCGAGCAGCGCGCCTGCGGTGGTACCGACCGCGTCGGACATGAGGACCGCGCCTGCGCGGGGCAGGTTGCCGTCTTTGTCCAGGAGACCCGCCTGGTCTGCGACGCCGACGACGGTGCCGACGGTGTCGAAGAGGTCAACGTACAGGAAGGACAGCACGATGGCGAGGAACTCGACGATGTGCTGGCCGGCCCACGCGAAGTTCAGATGGAACGCCGTGTTCTTGATGGCACCGAGGTTCAGGCCTTCCGCGAAGGACGGGAACAGGCTGATGCCTTCCCACCAGCCGGCGAGCTGAGCGATCATGCCCAGAGCCCAGGTGATGAGGATGCCGATGAGGATGGCGCCGGTGATCTGGAAATGCGTGAGGACGGCAATGATGACGAAGCCGATGAGGCACAGGACCATGTCGGGGCTCGAGAAGGAACCCATGCCGAGAAGGGTGGCCTCGTCGTAGACGACGACGTTGGCGCCTTTCAGGGCGATGATCGTGTTGAACAGACCGATACCGGCCGTAATGCCGAGCTTCAGGTTTTGCGGGATGCCGTTGACGATCTTCTCACGGAACTTGAAGAAGGACATGAGGATAAAGATGAGACCTTCTACGAAGACCGCGGTCAGAGCGATGGTCCAGGGGTCGGGAACATCTTTCAGTTCACCGAGACAGACTGTGAACGCGAAGTACGCGTTCAGACCGAGACCGGCGGAAAGAGCGATGGGGTAGTTCGCGATGAACGCCATCAGGAAGGTGGCGAGCGCGGATGCGAGGGCGGTGGCGACGAAGACACCGTTGGCATCCATGACGTTCCCCAGAATGCTCGGGTTGACCGCCAGAATGTAGGCCATGGCGAGGAACGTGGTCAGACCTGCGACGACTTCCGTCCGGACGTCTGTGCCGCGTTCTTTGAGCTGGAAAAATCTCTCCAAAGTTTCCATAACTGCTCAAGACTCCTTTCACAAAAAAATACACACCTATTTTACCACAGACTTCGGCGGGAAGAAAAGGACAAAACGCTTTAAAGGTGTTAATAAAACAATTTATGTTTATTCATTGACAGTAAATCGCCCGCGGGTCTACAATGGGTCTGGTTAGACCAGGAAGGAGAGAGACTATGCCTCAGGAAGTAAACCCCCGCATCCACGTCAGCGACTTCGACTTTCCTCACGAGCCGTACCACTGTGACGACCCGGAGAAGAAAAAACTCGTCATCAAACTGGCAAAACTCATTACCGATAACATCCCCCGGAAACTGCCGGGCGGCATGCATGAAAACCACATGGATTTCTGGATCCTCGACCGTCTTCTGACGAAGGAGGAAGTGAAGTTCATGCTGAGCTTCAAGGAGCGCCGCGTCGGCCGGAACATCACCTGGCTCGCGCTCCAGAACAACATGACGGTGGAAGAGGCCCAGAAGGTCGTCGACCACCTGCTCTGGATCGGCATCCTCGAACAGAACCGCGACAACGCGGACCACAGCATCCAGTACGCCATCCCGAAATGGGTCATCGGCTCCGGCGAATACATGGTCGAGCACCCCACCCTGCCCGACGAGCGGCCGGAAGTGGCCACCATGTTCAACCTCGCGCCGCAGGAGCCGCTGGAACTGGCCGCGAAACTCGTGCCTCCGGGAGGCGCCGGCATCGGCATGCACGTCATCCCCGTCGAGAAGGCCATCCCGCAGAGCAACCAGGAAGTCAGTGTCGAGCACCTCTCCCACTGGCTGAACAAGTATGACACCTTCTGCACCATGGTCTGCGCCTGCCGCAAGGCCCAGCGCATCCGCGGCGAGGGCACCGGCGACATCGAGGGCTACATGTGCATCGGCGTCGGCGACATCGCCGAGTTCCTGGTCACCTCCGGGAAGGACGCCCACTACATCTCCAGAGATGAGGCGCTGGACATCATCATGCGCTCCGAGCGCAAGGGCTATGTCCACCAGATCGTCAACGTCGACGGTCCGGAGCGCATCGTCGGCATCTGCAACTGCTCGCCGGGCTCCTGCTACGGCCTGCGGACCTCGCAGCTGTTCAACACGCCCTACATGTCCGCCTCCGCCTACCGCGCCCACGTGGACCCCGCGTCCTGCGTCGCCTGCGGCAAGTGCGTGGAAGTCTGCCCGGCCGGCGCCGCCAAGCTCGGCCAGAAGCTCCACAGAGCGGACCACTCCGAAGTGAAATACCCGGTCCACGACCTGCCCGACGACCACATCTGGGGCGAGGACCGCTGGGACCCGGACTACAGAGACAACAACGTCATCAACACGCACAAGACCGGTACCTCGCCGTGTAAGTCGGCCTGTCCCGCGCACCTGGCCGTCCAGGGCTACGTGAAGATGGCCGCCCTCGGCCGCTACGAGGACGCCCTCAAGCTCATCCGCCAGGACAACCCGTTCCCGGCCGTCTGCGGCGCCGTCTGCAACAAGCGCTGTGAAGACGCCTGCACCCGCGGCCTGGTGGACAACCCGGTCTCCATCGACGAGATCAAGAAGTTCCTCGCCTACCGCGAGCTGGACAACGGCCTCGCCTACCTGCCCGAGTGCATCAATGACGAGGGCAAGCAGTGGGACGACTACAAGATCGCCGTTATCGGCGCCGGCCCCGCCGGCCTCACCGCCGCCTACTCCCTGCGGACCGACGGTTACCCCGTCACCGTGTTCGAGCGCGAGGAGCGCCCCGGCGGCATGCTCATGAACGGCATCCCGAGCTTCCGCCTCGAGAAGTCCGTCATTGAAAAAGAGATCGACATCATCCGCGAGATGGGCGCCGAGATAAAATGCGGCGTCGAAGTCGGCAAGGATATCACGTTGGACGAGCTCCGTGCCCAGGGCTACAAAGCCTTCTTCGTGGCCATCGGCATGCAGGGCGGCCGTCTCGCCGGCGTGCCCGGGGAGGACGCGAAGGGCGTCGAGTCCGGTGTCGCGTTCCTGCGGCGCATCAACCAGGACACCTCCGTCAAGCTGGACGGCGACGTCGTAGTCGTCG
>CAJGDU010000066.1 GCA_904502175.1 Clostridiaceae bacterium | reverse complement strand
GGCATCATGATGTTGGCCAGCCGGTTCGCCATGTTGGCGCTCTTCCGGAGCTGGTCGTTCTTTTCGTTGAAGCCCTCAATGGCCTTCTGTTCGTGGGTGAAGACCTTGATGACCTTCTGGCCGCTGATCATCTCTTCAATGTAACCGTTGGTGTCGCCGAGGTTCTCCTGCTGGTCGGCAAAGTAGTTGCCGGACTGGCGGGCGAGGTTCAGGGCAATGACCAGGGTGAGGGCCACCATGACGACGGACAGGGCGGTCAGCGGCACACTCAGGACGATCATGCTGACAAAGGTCAGGATAATGGTGAGCGCGGTGTCCACCAGCTGCGGGATACTCTGGCCGAGCAGCTGCCGCAGGGTGTCGACGTCGTTGGTATAGACCGACATGATGTCGCCGTGGGAGTGGGTGTCGAAGTACTTGATGGGCAGGGACTCCATGTTCGTGAAGAGTTCCACCCGGAGTTTGCGCATGGTGCCCTGAGTCACGTTGATCATGACGCGGTTGTAGCCCCAGGAAGTGAGAACACCGATGCCGAGGATGACCGACAGCTTCATGATGAGCTGGGCCAGCGGGCCGTAGTCCGGCACCGCCATCTTGGTCAGCGGGATGATGTAGTCGTCGATGAGCGTCCGCATGAAGAGCATGCCGACGATGGTGGCGATGCCCGTGACGATGATGCAGAAGATGACGAAGATGAATCGCCACTTGTACTCTTTGAGCATGTACCCGATGGTGCGCTTGAACAGCTGCCAGGGGTTTTTCACGCGGGACTCGCCCCGCATCATGACCCCGCGCGGAGGCCGGCTTCCACGGTCTTTGCGCCGCGGAGCTTCGCTGGTCTGCGTTGCAGTCGCTTCTGCCATGAAATTGCCTCCTTTCCTTAGCCCGGGGCGTCGAAGTCGCCGGAGCCGTTCATCTGGGTGTCGTAGATCTCGCGGTATATGGCGTTGTTCTCCAGCAGGTTCTCGTGCGTGTCGAAGCCGTCGATGCCGCCGTCGTCCATGACGATGATGCGGTCGGCCTCCTGCACCGAGGCGATGCGCTGGGAGATGATGATCTTTGTGGTGGCCGGGATGTCTTCCCGGAAGCTCTTCCGGATGCGGGCCTCCGTGGCCGTGTCGACGGCACTGGTGGAGTCGTCCAGAATGAGGATCTGCGGTTCTTTCAGCAGCGCGCGGGCAATGCACAGGCGCTGTTTCTGGCCGCCGGAGACGTTGGTGCCGCCCTGTTCGATGCGGGTCTCATAGCCGTCCGGGAACTCCTGAATGAATTCGTCGGCACAGGCGATCTCACAGACGCGGACACACTCTTCGAGCGTGGCGTCCTCCTTGCCCCAGCGGAGGTTGTCGAGGATGGTGCCGGAGAACAGCTCGTTCTTCTGGAGCACGACGGCCACCTTGTCCCGCAGAGTGTCGAGGTCATATTCCTTGACGTTGTGCCCGCCGACGTAGACGCCGCCGTAGGGTTTCTCCGCGCCCTCCGGGGTCTCGTCCGGGTCGTAGAGTCGGCTGATGAGGCTGACCAGCGTGGACTTGCCGCAACCGGTGCCGCCGATGATGCCGACGGTCTCGCCGGACTTGATCTCAAGGTCGATGTCGTGGAGGTTTTCATCGCCCTCCCCGTCCTTGATGTAGGTGAAATGGACGTTCTCGAAGCGGATGCTGCCGTCCGGGACCTCCATGAGGGGGTTCTCCGGGTTCTTGATGTCCGGCTCCTCGGTGAGGACCTCGGAGATGCGGTCGGCGGAGGCCGAGCTCATGGTCAGCATGACAAAGATGACGGCCAGCATGATGAGCGAGATGAGGGTCGTCATGATATAGCTGAAGAGGGACGTGAGGTTGCCGGTGGTCATGGTGCCGGCCACAATGAAGTGGGCGCTCATCCAGGCGATGGCCACCATGACGATGTAGATGGCGAGCATCATGCCGGGCATGAGGAGGACCATGCGTTTTTCGGCTTTCACGAAGAGGTTGTAGACGTTGGTGGCGGCCTTCATGTATTTCTCGTCCTCATAGTC
Organism: Clostridiaceae bacterium; assembly: GCA_904502175.1. Taxonomy (GTDB): domain Bacteria; phylum Bacillota; class Clostridia; order Oscillospirales; family Acutalibacteraceae; genus RUG420. The sequence goes on along the minus strand of CAJGDU010000066.1, from coordinate 4,526 downwards.
TTCGCGGACGAAGGCCTTGACGACGCGGATGGCGGAGATGTTTTCCTGGGCGCTGGCGTTCAGGTCGTCGTAGCGCCGGAACACTTCCCGGAAGAGCTTCATGGTCTTGATGCCGACGATGGCGACGGCGCCGCCGACGACGGCCAGGACCGAGAAGAACACGAGCGCGATCTCTTTCCGGATGAACAGGATCATGATGACGCTGAAAACGAGGTTCAGAGGCGCGCGGACCGCGATGCGCAGGACCATCTGATAGGCGTTCTGGACGTTCGTGACGTCGGTGGTCATGCGGGTGATGAGCCCCGCCGTGCTGAATTTGTCGATGTTCGAGAAGGAGAAGGTCTGGACCTTTTCATACATGGCCTTGCGCAGGTTGCGCGCGAAGCCCGTGGAAGCGGACGCGCCGAACCAGCCGGCACCGACTCCGAAGACCAGTGCCAGCGCCGCCATGCCCAGCATGGCGAGGCCGTATTTGACAACGTTCTGCATATTGCCCGCGTCAATGCCGCGGTCGATGATCATGGCGGTCACATAGGGAATGAGGACCTCCATGACGACTTCGAGACCGGCGAAGAGCGGCGTGAGGAACGTGTCGCGCTTGTATTCTTTGACTTCCCGTAAGATGGGACGGACCTGCATCGTCTCAGACCTTTCTATGGCAAAGCCGGCCGTCATTCGGACAGCCGACTCAACATTACTTTTTCTTTTCGCTGTTCAGGGTCTCCGCGATGAAATAGCGCGGACGCGCCTTGGTTTCGAGATAGACCTTGCCGACATAATCGCCGATGATGCCGACCGAGGTGAGGACGAGGCCGCTGACGGCCCAGAGGTTCGAGAGCAGAAGGGAGAAATCCTCTTCCCCTTCCGACCCGCGGTACTTCTTCAGCCCCGCCGGAATGGCGGCAAGGCCGCCCGCGAACGTGAGGGCGCCGAGTCCGAGGATGCCCTGGATGGGCCGGTCGGACAGAGAGGTGACGCCGTCCAGTGCGAAGGCCAGCATCTTTTTGAGCGGATATTTGCTCTCTCCCGCGAACCGCTCGCCCCGTTCGTATTCGACGGTGTCAGACTGGAAACCGATCATGGGGACGATGCCCCGCAGGAAGAGGTTGACCTCTTTGTACTCGGAGAGCGCTTCGAGGGCACGCTTGCTGAGCAGGCGGTAGTCGGCGTGGTTGAAGACCACTTCCGCGCCCATGAGCTCCATGAGCTTGTAGAAACCTTCCGCCGTGAAGCGCTTGAAGAAGGTGTCCGTATCTCTGGCGGAGCGAACGCCGTAGACCACGTCGCAGCCTTCGAGGAACTTGTCCACCATACCGTCGACGGCATTGATGTCGTCCTGCAGGTCGGCGTCCATGGAGACGACCGCGTCGGCCGGGTCCTTCGCTGTCATGAGACCCGCGAGGAGGGCGTTCTGATGCCCACGGTTGCGGGAGAGCTTCACGCCCGAGAACCGTTCATCGGCCTCGTGGTACTCCCGGATGAGTTCCCAGGTCCTGTCTCGGGAGCCGTCATCCACGAACAGGATGCGGCTGTCCGCGGACACCTTGCCCGCGTCCGTCAGAGCGGCAAGCTTGGCGGAAAGGCGCTTCGCGGTCTCGGGAAGCACTTCCTCTTCGTTGTAGCAGGGTACGACAATGTATAAAACCGGTTTGTCCATAGTAGTCAGCCTCTTTGTCATGACATGAGATATCGTGCGAAAGCGCCGCTGCCCTCCGACAGGCAGTCGAACGCGTTGGTGAGCGGCAGAAGAACGGTGAGCAGAAGGACCGCGCAGAGCAGCGCGACTTTGAAGTAGTCTCCCCTTCCCTCTTTTCCGAAGTCCTTTTCGGTGAGTTTCGTCTCGACCCAGCGGAAGAAGGCTTCAAAGCCGAAGACCGCCAGCGGCAGGAGGAGCACGAAGTAGGACAGCGTGTACTGTCCTTTTGCCTCCCACACACAGTGGAAGACAAAACCGCCGAGGACCGTGATCTGGAGCAGAAGGGACTCGAAGAACTTCTTGTCCTTCCGTCCGAAGATGAGGTACAGCAGGGCGCCCGCGTAAGCCCAGAACTGGAGGACGTCCAGCACCTGCCCGAGCGCCGTGGAGCCCTTCGGGGACAGGAGCCGGGTCAGCCAGCCGGGCCGCTCGTTGCGGGTCTGCCGGACCTGGGAGGTCCAGAGGCTCTGGAAGAGCGGGTCGGCCCACTGGGATGCGTTCTTCCGCAGGAAGAAGCGGGTGGCGTTGGCCGGCGACCTGAGGTAGGCGGCCGAGTCCGCAATGCTGGCCTTCGCCAGTTCGGACTGTTTCGCGGCGTCATAGCCGCTCTCGATGTAAGACTCTTTGTTGAATTCGTTGTACCAGCCGTCGCACTTGACGGGGTTCACCTGCAGGCCCATGGCCACGAATGCCAGCGTGGAGACGCCGTTGCCGAGGTCTCCCCCGGTCCGGTGTTCCAGTGCCGCGGTGGTGCCCCAGGACTGGAGCGCGTAGACGGCGATGACCAGCACGGCCAGCAGAGCGTTCCGCGCCTGCTTCTGCCGAAGGGCCTCCGCCAGCGCGTGGAGCACGATGGCCACGAGGAAGATGAGGTAGTTGTTCTTGACGGCAGACGCTGCCACAATGAGCAGCACGGCGAGGACCAGGTCCCTGACTTTATGGTTTTCCACATACTTCAGTTCAAAGTACATGGCCCACAGCCCCAGGCAGAGCCCGATGAGGTTGCCGTACAGGAAGGACGTGTAGAACAGGAGCGGCAGCATGAGGAGGCCGCAGCCCTCCACGGCGAGCCGCAGGGAGTACGACGCGCCCAGCCGTTCCGCAAGGCACCCGAGGGCCAGCAGGATGAGGACATAGGCGCCCGCGTTCAGCAGTTCGAGCGCAAAGAAGCAGTGCTGTTTGAAGACCGCCACCAGCGGCAGTTCCAGAACGAACAGCCCGGCCTGGTTCGGGTACATGGCCATGTAGCCGTCCCGGGCAAAGTCGGAATAGTCTCCGGCCAGGAAGCGCTGTGCCGCCTCGAAGACAAAGAGCTGGTCCTGTTCCGGGATGACCCGGTTGCCGACCGTCCAGAAGAGCGCGAGCAGCGCGCCGAGGCACAGGAGCGCCGCCTGGACCCGGTCAAAGACCTTCTTCTCTTTGACCTGCCACTCCCGGAACCCGAAGAGGGCCAGCGTGAAGACGGCCAGGTACAGCACATTGCGCAGGGCGCTGTCATGGGTGAGGAAAACTTTTTCGGTCCAGTCCCCGATGAGGAAGACCGTGGAGCTCCCCGACAGCAGAAGAAGGACCAGCGCCACGACAAAGAACAGCCCGCTGATGAGCCCTCTATAGCCCGTAACGAACGCTTTCACGGCTTGTCCTCCTCTCTACACTAACTAAACTCACTAAGAGTTACCTTAAAACTTTAACTGTCTTATTATAAGAGTTTTCGCCTTTTTAGTAAAGCAAAGAAAAAGGACCCTGCCGTGAGGGTCCCTTCAGATTTCGTTTACAGCTCGTAGTCCTTGACGATGGCGTCGGAGAGCGCGGCTCTCATGGTCTCTTCGTCCAGGTTCTGGCCGATGATGACGAGGCGGCACACGCGGTCGCCGTACACGTCGTCCCAGTCCTTCGCGAGGTCCGGGTACTCGGCAAAAGCCTCCTGGCGGTCCCGCTCCGTGGCGGCGGCCAGCCAGATGCCGTCGGGCTGGATGGTGACCTGACGGCCTGCCTGCTCCAGGATGAAGGCGTCGTTCGGGTTGTCGGAGAACCAGATGTAGCCCTTGGTCCGGATGACGTTGACCGGCCAGTCCATGAAGACCATCTGGAGTTTGTCCATCTGGAACGGTCTGCGGTCTTCAAAAATGAAGGTCTGGATGTTGTATTCGTAGAGCTCGCCCTCACCGTGATGGTGGTGATGGTGATGATGGCCGTGGCCGTGCTCCTCTTCGTGGTCGTGGTCATGGTGCTCATGCTCATGCTCGTGGTCATGGTCATGATGCTCATCATGGTGCTCGTCGTGGTGGTCCTCGTCATCGTTCTCGATGGCCTGGATCCAGCCGGCGGACATGGCGACTTCCTCATAGTTGAAGCGGCCGGTGTCCAGCACTTCGTCCATGTCGACATCGCCGTAGGTGGTGCGGACGATCTTCGCCCGGGTCTGCAGGGCGCGCAGGACCGCTTCGATCTGCTGCAGCTCGGCCTCGGACACGAGGTCGGTCTTGTTGAGGACGATGGTGTCGCAGAACTCGATCTGCTGGATGATGAGGGACGCCAGGTCCTCTTCATCTTCCGGGACTTCCCGCAGGACTTCGCCGCAGCCGAACTCGTCCTTCAGACGGGCCGCGTCGACGACGGCGACGATGTTGTCGAGGGAGACGATCTCGGGCATGCCCTGCCGCTTGGTGGCCTCGCTCATCATGGTGATGGTCTGGGCGATGGGCATGGGTTCGCAGATGCCGGAGGCCTCGATGACGATGTAGTCGTATTTATTGGTGCAGGCCAGGTCGGACAGCTGCTGCGCGAGGTCTTCGCTGAGGGTGCAGCAGATGCAGCCGTTGGTCAGGGG
>CAJGDU010000065.1 GCA_904502175.1 Clostridiaceae bacterium | reverse complement strand
GAGGTCCGAGCCGCCGATGCCGATCTGGCAGGCGGTGGTGAACTTCTCGCCGGCCTCGTTGACGATCTCGCCGCTGTGGACCTTCTCCGCGAAGGCGGAGTAGCGGTTCTGCTGCTCGACGTAGAACTCTCTCTTGTTGACGTCATCCGCGATGACGTCGTCGCCGAGCTGGCCGCGGCACAGCTGGTGCAGGACGAGGCGCTTTTCGCCGGTGTTGATGACGGCGCCGTTGTAGAGCTCCGCATATTTGTCGGCCAGTTCGGCCTCGTCGGCCAGCGCCTGCAGCGCGGCAAGGACCTTCTCGTCCACCGGGCGGGCGGCATAGTTGAAGGTCAGGCCGGCGCCGATGTCGGCGTTATATTTTTTCACGCGCTCCGCGCCGCTCGCTCCGGACATGACGTCTTTGACATCGACCTCGTTCCAGAGCTCCAGCAGCTCGTCATACGCGCGCAGAGTATCTAAGTTTTTCCAGTTTGCCATGGATGTTCTCTCCTTCATAAAACAACTTGTTTTTGGGTGGCGATTCACCTTTCAATATAACATATTTTAAAGGCGCTCACAATGCGGAGCCAAGAAATCAGAAAAAACCCTTGCATTTCAAAATAGCGTGTAATATAATGTGTGAGCAGTCAACGGGGGAAACCCCTTGACATAGATATCGCAGAGTAGAGCAGTTGGTAGCTCGTCGGGCTCATAACCCGGAGGTCGGGGGTTCAAGTCCCCCCTCTGCACCCAGAAAGAAAGCACCGCTTTTGAGCGGTGCTTTTGCTTTTATTCGGCAACCGGGTAGAGGTCGTCTCTAAGGCCCGGGAACGCCGGGATCTGTGCCCGGACCCGGTCCACTTCCGTAAGGTCGATGTCACAGAACAGGACGGTCTCCTCTTCCCCGCAGGACGCCTTGATGTCCCCGTAAGGGCCGACGACACAGGAGTGCCCGTAGGGGTTGCCGTCCGGCGCGCGGGCGCCGCAGCAGGCGGCAAAGAACAGCTCGTTGTCCAGGGCACGGGCACGGGTCAGGAGCTCCCAGTGGGCCTCTCCGGTCGGGGTCGTGAACTTGGCCGGGAGCACGATGAGTTCCGCGCCGCGGCGGGCCATGGTGCGGAAGAGTTCCGGGAACCGCAGGTCGTAGCAGATGGCAAGGCCAATGCGGCAGAAGTCCGTGTCGAAGACGCAGATGTCTTCGCCGGAGGCGAAGGAGTCGGACTCGCGGAAGGTCATCTTGTCCGGGATGTCCACGTCGAAGAGGTGGATCTTCCGGTAGTCGGCGAGCAGGCTGCCGTCGCGGTCGAAGACATAGCTCGTGTTGTAGAGCTTTTCCCCGGCCTTTTCCGTCACGCTGCCGGCAATGAGGACGATGCCGAGCTCTTTCGCCCACTGCGCCATACGCTGCATAGATGCATCGCCGCGGGGCTCGGAATACGGCTCGAAGTACTCGTGGCCGAAGGGGCACTGGAACACCTCGGGAAGCACGACGACAGACGCACCGCCGGCCGCCGCTTCGCGGACCATGGCTTCGGCACGTGCCATATTCTCTTCCTTGTCGGTCCGGGACAGGAGCTGACAGAGCCCCAGCCGGAACTTGCGGTCACTCATAAGGGACACCTCCCGAATGAAAAAGCACCGCTCAGAGCGGCGCTTTCTGTTTCCATACTTATTTTGCGGCAGCCTTTTCCTTCTCAACGAACGCAATGGCTTCCTTTTTGACCTGTTCGGCCTTCGCCTCGACTTTTTCCTCGATGGCGGCTTCGGCCTTGGCCTTCAGCTCTTCCTTCTTGAGGTTGTTGGCGGCGATCTCTTTATAGTTGGCGAACGCAGCTTCGTCGATGGCGGCGATGGAACCTTCGTAGTCGCCGGCCTGGCGCATCTTGTAGATCTTCTCCGCCTGCTTGTTGCGCTGCTTCTTCAGCTTTTTGTCCAGAGCGGCCTGATCTTTCTTCAGCTGTGCCATTTCCTGCTTGACGATCTCTTTGCGGTCCTTCGCGGCCTGGACAGCCGGACGGCGCGCCTCAAAGTTCGCGTCCAGTCTGGTATTGACGACGTTGATCAGTAATTCTTTGACACCCATTTCGTTTTCTCCTCTCCGGAACTCAAAAAGTCCGTGATTTGGCAAATATTCATAAATTATAATAAAGGTTTTTCAAAAGACTGTCAATAAAAAAGCCTTTTAACTAAACTTAAAGAAATTCTGGTTTACTGTGCAGGGTCATTGGGCGATTTTCCCCTTGAATCCATCGCCCGGGTGACTATAATATACATGAAATCTTTTGCAATAGGAGGCACTGCTTATGGCAGCTATTCTGGAATGCAGACAGCTGGTCAAGAAGTACGGCAGCGTTCAGGCGCTGAACGGCATTGACCTTGCATTGCCGGAAGGCAAGATCATCGGCCTGCTGGGTCCCAACGGCTCCGGCAAGACGACGCTCATCAAACTGGCCGCCGGTCTGCTGCAGCCCACGTCCGGTGAAATACTCATCGCCGGCATGAAACCCGGTGTGGAGTCCAAGCGCCTGGTCGCTTACCTGCCGGAACGGAACTATCTGGAGGACCGCATGACGGTCGAACAGATGCTGAAGTTCATGAAGGACTTCTACGACGACTTCAACATGGACAAGGCGCACGAGATGCTCGGGCACCTGGACATCGACGCGAAGATGAAGTTCAAGGAACTCTCCAAGGGCAACCGGGAAAAGGTCCAGCTCATCCTCGTCATGAGCCGCGACGCGAAACTCTACCTGCTCGATGAGCCCATCGGCGGCGTGGACCCCGCGTCCCGCGACTACATCCTGGACACCATCATCAAAAACTACAACAAGGATGCCACCGTCATCCTGTCCACCCACCTCATTGCGGACATTGAGCCCGTCCTCGACGAGTTCGTCTTCATCCGCAAGGGCGATATGATCCAGCACGACACCGTCGCCTCCGTCCTCGAGAAGGGCGAGACGGTCGACAGCCTGTTCCGGGAGGTGTTCAGATGTTAGGAAAACTCATTAAACACGACTTCCTCGCGAACGCCCGGTTCCTGGGCCCGGCCTATGCCGTCATGCTGGCCATCGCGCTGCTGGGCCGCTTCGTCACCTGGCTCGCCACCCGCAAAGCCATCATGGAGAGCGTGGCGCCGGCCTTCGCGCACATCATCAGCATGCTGTCGTCCCTGTTGACCATCGCCTTTGTCCTGGCGCCGCTGGTCATCCTGTTCACGGCAGGGTTCTATGTCATCTACCGGTTCTACAAGAACATCTTCACGGACGAAGGGTACCTCATGAACACCCTGCCCACCCGTCCGGTGAACCTCGTGTTCTCGAAGCTTCTGACCGCCCTCATCTGGATGCTCATCACCATGGCTGTCGCGGGCCTCTCCTGGTTCCTCGCCGTCGGCCACATCGAAGGCCTTCGGAACCTCATGGACCAGCTGTGGGACACCGTCGTGAACCTCTTCCTGAGCAACAAGGAAGCCATCCATGAGCAGCTCGGCGTACCCATCTGGCTGTTCGTCACCGAACTCGTGGTCTTCCTGCTCTGCTGGTTCGCCCGGTTCACCATCTCCTGGTACTTCGCCATCGCCTTCGGCCAGCTCATCTCCAAGAGCCACAAGGTGCTCGGCGCCATCGGAGCCTACATCGGACTCGCCATCGCGTCCAACCTGGTCTCCACCATCTACATGGGCGTCCTCGGCAAAGTCCTCGACACCGTCGCTTCGAACGGCACGGCGCTTCAGGTCACCATGCTGGGCAACGCGGTCCTGTTCATCATCATCACCGCACTGCTCTACTGGGCCACCACCGCCATCATGAAGAACCGTTTGAACCTGGACTAAAACCAATAAGAAAAGCTCCTCTCACGAGGAGCTTTTTTCTATTTGTGAGGCGATAGACCTCCTGAGACATGAGATGCCACGTTGCTCCGGGGCAGTCAAGGGCAGGCAAGCCTGCCACCGCAGTGGTTCCCACCCTTGACAGCTCCTCCGCCCCGCGGCATAAGGGACACAACAGTCCAAAGCCGCAGAGCGCCTTCGGCCTGCAAAAAAGTTGAGCAAAAGCAAGTGACTGCGACGCCGGAGTCGGCTGCAACCACCGTTTTCGCAAAAGGGGACTACGAAGCCCGACAAAGGACTCTTTGTAGTCTCTGTTTCTCACTGTTTTGGAGAAAAGGGGGACTATAAGAACCACGATAAGGCCTCTCGTAGTCCATTTTAAGGAGAAATCAGGCCGAAAAAGTCTGAAATCCGACAAAGAAGGGACTACAGACGCCAAACACTGTCATCTGTAGTCCCGTTTTTTAAAAATGGAGCCAAAATCACCGGATTCGATAGAAAAAGACGCAATCCGGTGAAAAAGCGAAGTCGATGTCATCCAAAAGTCACCGGAAAAGCAAAAAAGAGGCGAAATCCGTTGAAATCGCGAGCATTCGGGTGTTCTCCTCGTGCCAAAGGTGTCCGTTTGGGCCCAAAAGTTCACCGGATTCGAGGGAATTGTTCCGAATCCGGTGAAACTCCCTCTCTGCCGCCTTTCTCCCACCCTATTATGACAGGCCGAAGGGCAAACCTGCCCTTTGGCCTGTTGTCTGCCCTATGCCGCGGAGCGGAGGGCATGTCAAGAGTGAAAACCGTGCGGGCACGGCGCTTAAGAGCGCTCTTGACTTGCCCGAAGAACCGTGGCACTTCCTTTTCAAGAAAACAGATCAGGTTTCTTCCGAACGTTCTTCTTCTGCCATGAGCAAAAGGCAGGTCTTGAGGTCTTTGAGGGTGTCGGCGGCGTCCTGCTCGGCGACGACCGAGGTGTGCTCGACCTTGAACGTCACGTACGGCTTGCTGCCGCCGCTGACCATGAGGCGGCCGCGGAACTCGCGGGAGGCCCGGGCGACGGCCTTCGTGTCGATGTCGTCCCACCACAGGAGCAGGGCGTCGCCCCGCTGGGTGATCTCGTGGATGCCGAGGCGGGCCGCGGTGTTCCGGAGGAGGGCCACTTCAATGAGGCCCTCGACGGCGGGCGGCGGGTCGCCGAAGCGGTCGATGAGCTCGTCCGTGACGTCCATGGCGTCCTCGGCGGTGCGGATGTCGGCAATGCGCCGGTACATGGCCAGCCGGTGCGGGATGCTCTCAATGTACGTCTCGGGGATGTGCGCGTCGATCTGAATGTCCACGAGGCACTCCTTCTGCGGCGTGTAGGGTTTGGCGGGCGATGCGTCCCCGTCTGCCCCGCCCTGCTCAGCCTTCTGCTCTTCGATGGCCTCGGCGAGGATCTTGAGGTACATGTCGTAGCCGACGGCCTCCATGTGGCCGTGCTGCTGCGCGCCGAGGAGGGAGCCGGCGCCCCGGAGCTCGAGGTCGCGCAGGGCGATCTTGAAGCCGGAGCCGAACTCGGTGTACTCCCGGATGGCGGACAGCCGGCGCTGGGCGATGTCCGTCAGCTCCTTGCCGCCGTAGAAGGTGAGGTAGGCTGTGGCGCGGCGGGAGGAGCGGCCGATGCGGCCGCGGATCTGGTGCAGCTGGGACAGGCCGAAGCGGTCGGCGTTCTCGATGATGAGCGTGTTCACGTTCGGCACGTCCACGCCGGTCTCGATGATGGTGGTGCAGACGAGGACGTCGATGTCCCCCTCCATGAGCTCCCGCCAGACGGCGGAGAGCTGTTCCTCCGACATCTTGCCGTGGGCAATGCCGATGCGCGCCTCGGGCACCAGCTCGTGCACCTTGGCGGCGCAGTGGGTAATGCCCTCGACGTTGTTGTAGAGGTAGTAGACCTGGCCGCCCCGCCGCAGTTCCTTCTCGATGGCCTGGGCGACGATGCCGTTGTCGTACTCGAGGACGAACGTCTGGACCGGGTGGCGGTCCTGGGGCGCCTCTTCAATGATGGACATATCGCGGATGCCGCTCATAGCCATGTTCAACGTCCGCGGGATGGGCGTGGCCGAAAGGGTCAGCACGTCCACGTTCGGGAACTTCTGTTTCAGTTTCTCTTTCTGGGCCACGCCGAAGCGCTGCTCCTCGTCGACGATGAGAAGCCCGAGGTCCCGGAACTCCACGTCCTTCGAGATGAGCCGGTGGGTGCCCACGAGGACGTCGACGTTGCCCCGGCGCACGCGGTCGAGGATCTTCTTCTGCTGGGTGGGCGTGCGGAAGCGGGAGAGCATCTCCACCTCCACGGGGAACCCGTCGAAGCGCTGCAGGATGGTGTTGTAGTGCTGGAACGCGAGGATGGTGGTGGGCACGAGGAGGGCGCACTGTTTTCCGTCGGCGATGCACTTGAAGGCCGCCCGGAGCGCCACCTCCGTCTTGCCGAAGCCGACATCTCCGCAGAGGAGCCGGTCCATGGGGTGCGGGCGCTCCATGTCGCCTTTGATCTCGTGGATGCAGCGGAGCTGGTCGTCCGTCTCGTCGTACTCGAACCGGCGCTCGAAGTCCGACTGCATGTCGATGTCCGGCGAGAACGCGTAGCCCGGCGTCTTCAGCCGGGTGGCATAGAGCTGCGTGAGCTCCTTGGCCATGTCCTTGACCGCGGCGCGGACCTTGCTGCGGGACTTCTCCCACTCCCGGGAGCCGAGGCGATT
>CAJGDU010000064.1 GCA_904502175.1 Clostridiaceae bacterium | reverse complement strand
GGTGGTGAGGACCTGGTCGGCCCGCAGGCCGAAGGCACTCATGTAGACCGGGCGAATGCTCTCCGCGGAGCAGGTGACATAGGACAGCGGCCGGCTGGCGCCGACTTCTTTGGCGCGTACCTCCGGCGGCTGGGGGATGTCGAAGTTGAACTTCTTGAAGGCCCCCTGTCCGTGCCAGAGCTGCACGAGGACGGTGTCCCTGTTCGGCTTCACCCAGCCGAAGGGGAAAAAGTTGTTGTTGAGGAAAATGTACCGGGCGCGGCCCATGCGAAAGGCGTCCGCCGTCACGAACTTCAGGATGGCGGCCGGCCCCTCGTTCAGGGCATTCCGGTCCACTTTGACGATGTCCGGCTGTTCCGGCAATGCCCGCAGTTCCCGCTCCGTCTCATTCAGGGCGCCGGTGGGCGCGCCGTGCATGAGATTGAAGAGGACCGCGCGGTCTGTTTTCACCGGCAGCTTCGCCGCCAGGTTGAACGACAGGGCGAAGACCCGGAAGCCCAGTTCTTTTACGCCCATGTCAGTCCTCCTCCCCGTTCAGGAAGCTCTCGGCGAAGGCCAGGTCGGAGGGGTACGTGACTTTGAGGTTCGTCACGTCTCCCCGCACCATGGCGACGGGTTCGCCTTTCAGGAGGTAGATCTTGCAGCCGTCTGTAAGGGCCGCTTCCTCCTCCGGCGTCAGGCTGTCCATGAATTCCTTCAGTTTCAGGGGCCGGAAGCTCTGGGGCGTCTGCATCTGGTAGAGCCGGCTCCGGTCCGGAATGTCGGAGATGAGCGTGCCGTCTTCACTGATGACGACGGTGTCGGTCGAGGGGATGGTGGTCCCGCAGGCACCGTGCTGTCGGACGGCCTCTATGTTGTCGTCGATCATCTGCTGCGTGAGGAAGGGGCGCACCGCGTCGTGGGTGACGAAGACGTCGTCTTCGGTCAGCTCATAGTGCTCTTCCAGCCAGGAGATGGCATTGCGCAGCGTGTCGTTGCGGGTCTCTCCCCCGGAGATGACCCGGACCGGCACAGGCCCCTCGTTCACGCCGGACTTTGCGAGCAGGTCCCAGGTATAGGAGACCCACTCCTCCGGAGTGAGGACCAGGACACAGGCCATGTCCGCCCGGCAGGCAAACTGCTCCACCGAACGTACGAGAATGGGCTTGCCGCCGACTTCGAGAAACTGCTTCGGAAGCTCGGCGCCCATGCGGCTTCCGACGCCGCCGGCCAGGACTGCCGCGTATGTCATGTGATCAACTCCTTGGGGAAAAAGCCACCCGCTCGGGTGGCTTTTGGTTTTTCCTTATGCGTCCGGCAGAGAGTAGATGGACTTCATGAGCTCGCCCATGACGTTGTAGTAATGGGCTTTGGAAATGAACATGCCGGCCCAGCCCTGGTGGTCCCAGTTCTGCGGGGGCATGTTGTACCACACGCCGGGTTTGACTTCCATGCCGTCGACAAAGTCGTACTGCTCAACGCCGGTGGGCGCTCTCATGGAGATGCAGTTGACGACGCCGTCGTTGGCATACCACTCTTTGTCGATGCCGCGGGCCTTGTCGGCATAGTTGCCGATGATCCACGCGGTGATCTTGAAGGGACGGAAGATGTGGCCGTCGGGGCTCTCCGTGCCTTTCTTGTTCGGGTGGGTGCCGCGTCCGGGACGGGCGAAGAAGTAGGTGTTCTTGTTCGGCTTGATGCCGGTCAGCAGCGATTCACAGACGTCGGGCATCATGTCGAAGGCGATGTTGCCGCCTTTATAGTTGGTGGCATAGGCGTCGATGCCTGCCTTTTTCACGGGGTCGGACAGGGAGCCGAGGGGGCCGCCTTTCCAGAGGGCCGGGTCTTCCATGATGCCCCAGGGGTCGAAGTACAGGTCGTAGATCTTGGCGATGTGGTTGCCCGCGACCGCGCCGGCACTGAGGATGGCGCGGGAGACGACTTCCGCCACTTTATCGCCCATGAAATACATGAGGGTGGTGCCGTGGTTGGTACCGGAGATGGTGGTGACGGAATGGAGCAGATCGCCCTTGCCGCCCTTGAAGAACTCGGAGACCTCGTCCGCCGGCGTGGCGTCGAGCTCTTCCTGACAGCCGTTGGTCAGGATGTCCGAGAAGAGGATGGAAGTGGGTCCGCCGAAGGAGTGGCCGATGAGGTTGACCTTCGCGTGCTTGCCGGGGGTGCCGAGGTCCTTCAGGACGCCGGGATAGGTCCGGCCGAAGCGCTTGGTGCGGTACTTCTGGGAATGGGCAACGCCGTAGTCGACGCGGCCGCCGAAGATGTAGGCATACAGTTCGCAGGCGCGCTCCCACATGGGGTTGAAGGGGCCAAGGCCGGGCAGATAGACTTCATAGCCTTCCGCGCGGAGGTCTTTCATGAGGTCCTTCGTGAAGGAGCCGAAATAGCGGAACAGTTTCGTGAAGACCTGATCTTCCGGAACGCCCAGGAAACCGTGGATGTACAGAGTCGGGTAATCGGTTGCTTTGGTGTAGTTGGTATCGAAGTTTGCCATGTCTGTTTCCCCTCTCTTTATGCGTCCGGCAGATACTTGAAGGACTCAAGGATAGCCGCGAAACGGTTGTCAGTCTTGTCGTTGTTGACGAACATGCCGACCATGGACTCGTGGTCGTTGTCGGTGACGGGCATGTTGTACCAGATGCCGGGTTTGATCTCTACGCCCTGGACGTAGTCGACGGAGGGCATGTTTTCCGGAGCGCCCTGGCTGGGCAGCGGGACCATGCCGTCGTTCGGGAACCAGGACTCGTCGATGCCAATGGCCTTGTTGGTGTAGCGGCCGATGACGGGTGCGGTGAGGTCGAACAGAGGCATCATGTTGGTGACGTTCGGGTTGTGTTTGCCCTTCTTGTTCGGATGGGTCCGGACACAGCGCTGGGCGAAGTAATAAGTGCCGGGGATCATGCAGTAACGCTCGGCATTGAGTTTTCTGGAGTACTCGACGGACATCTGATGGAACATGTTCTCATCGCTGTCGGAGTTCTTCTTGATGAGGTCCATGAGGCCCATGGGGTTGCGGAACCCTTCCGGTTCGAGCTCGGGGTCCTGCGTGAAGCCCCATTCGTCCATCTTGAAGTCGATGACTTTGTTGAACGCGCTCTTGCCGGTGGCGGCGACGACCATGTTGATACCGGTCTGGGCGGCGTTGCGGGCCGCGCGCGGCAGCATTTCAACGAGGGTGGTGCCGGTGTTGGTGCCGTTCAGGGTCGTGATGGAATGGATGAGGTGGCCCTGGCCGCCCTTGAAGAACGGAGAGAGCTCATCGGCCGGCGTGCCGGCAACTTCTTCCGCTGCGCCCTTTTCCATGAGGCTGGAGAACAGGCAGAGGGTGGGGCCGCCGAAGGAGTGGCCGACGAGGTTGACCTTCGCGTGGTCGCCCGCGGTGCCGAGGTCCTTCAGGACGCCGGGATAAGTTCTGCCGTACCGGGCATGGCCGTACTTTTCAGAGTGGACTTTACCGTAGTCGACGGTGCCGCCGAAAATGTAGGCATAGAGGTCGCAGCAGCGGTCCCAGACAGGCGCGAACGCGCCGAGGCCGGGCAGGTAAACTTCATAACCCATGGCTTTCAGGGACTTGACGACGTCGCCCGTGAAGCCGCCGAAATAGCGGAACAGGTAGTTGAAGTAGTTGTACTTGCCTTCACAGACTCCCAGGAAACCGTGGACAATGATGGTCGGATAGTTGTTTTGCACTTTCTTTTCCATTGCAGTTCCTCCATAAAGAGATTGTCTATCAAACAGCTCTCGACAGACTCGTTCGGTCCGTCTGAGCCATTGTTTCCAAACTTATTGGGCGGGCGATGTACCGGTGGTGTCACCGTACAGGAAGTTGCGCAGGTCGTCCGCATTGCGCTGGAAGTCGACCGCGAAGAGGCTTCTGCCCTCCATGCCGCGCATTTGACCGTAGGTGCCGGTCTGCGGCAGCTGCATGGTCTCGAAGTCGCCGGAGATGATGTTCGGGACCTCCAGGACCAGCGTGGCCAGTTCCCCTCTCGTGAAGTTCGTCTGGATGAGGGGCAGGACGGTGTTCAGCATGTTGTTGAGCTCCGGGATGCTGAGGTCCTTGACCTGGTTGAAGATGGCCTGCATGACGATGCGCTGGCGCTTCATACGGCCGAAGTCGTTGTCGACCGCGCGGCAGCGGGCGTAGAGCATGGCCGTGGGTCCGTCCAGATGGTTCTGTCCGACCCGGACGGTGTGGAGCTCGTTCTTGATGCTCATTTCTTTGACATGGTTCGTGGCGTACTTGTATTTGTACCAGTGGTTGATGTAGTCGGCCTCCGCCTCGGAGAGGTAGATGTCGACGCCGCCCACGACGTCGATGAGCGCCATGAACGCCCGGATGTTCGTCCGGATATAGTGGCTGCAGTCCAGAAGGTAGCACGCCTGGATCTCTTCCATGACCAGGTCGGAGCCGCCGTAGCGGAAGCAGTGTGTGAGCCAGTCCCACTGGCCCCGGTATTCGCCTTCGAGGATGGGCACGCCGGTGCCGCGTTCGAAGCTGCCCAGCTTGACGGTGTGGTTCTTCGTGTCGAGGGACACGAGGATCATGGAGTCGGACCGGGCGTTGGTGTTGAACCGGGTGGTCCGCTCATCGGTGCCGAGCAGGAGCACATTGATGACGTTGGGGTCCTGATAGACCTCGCCCTGCGGCAGGCCGGGATAGTCGGAGCGGAATTCGAGGCCTTTCAGGTCGTCGGCGATGATGGCCTGTGCCTCCTGCAGCATGCTGACATCTTCCTGCTGCTGGCTTTTCTTGACGCCGTCATCGAACTGGATGAGGTCCAGTTTGTCGAAGACGAAGCCGCCGACGGAGATGAACATGGCCACGAAGATGAGGCAGACGGCCAGGATGCGCTTGCCGCGGTCGTAGCCGCGCATGCGGCGCTGGGCCGGGCTCTGGGCCTGACGTTTCGCCTTGGAAATGGGAATGCCTTCCTCTTCCTCGTCCGGTTCGTCGATGGGGTCGTCCCGCATCCAGTCGAAGGACGCGTCCTGAGAGCGCTGCGCCATCTGTTTCTTGGCGGCCTCCCAGGCCCGTTCTGCCTCCAGGCTGGCTTCTTTTCGGGACGTGGCAATGGTGGTGAAGTCATCCAGGGACGTCTCCTCTGCCGGAAGACCCAGCGGAGCGGGTTTCGCGGACAGGACAACACGCCGTTCCCCGCTCTCGGAGACGGCGCTGGTCTTTTTCGGTTTTACAGGAGTTGGCTTTTTCTTCTGTTCTGCCATGGATGACTGTGTAACCTTTCGTTGGTGTGGTGAAGGTCCGGATAATCAGACCCAGCGGCCAAACCGCTTTTTCGGATAGATGGGCGGCTGGTCGATGACGGATTCGCCGCGGAACACGCGGTTGCCGTTCTGCAGCAGTTCTCTGGCCCGTTCTTTTCCCATTTCCTGGGAGACATACATGAGGCCGGAACCGAGGTTGGCCGGACGCCGCTCCGGGTGGTGCGCGTCGGACGAGAGGAGCTTGACCATGTTCCAGTCGATGAGCCGGCGGATGTAGTCGGCCTCCTCGCCCCCTTCGAGCAGCGGACCGGAGTTCGACTGAAGGAGGATGCCGGACTCGGCCCAGCGGTACAGGGTCTCCGGCTGTCCGTAGAGCCATTTGTACCGTTCCACGTGGGCAATGATGGGAACGATGCCCCGGGTCTGCAGATCGAACAGCACTTCGTCGACAAAGGCCGGTTCTCTGTTGAACGAAAACTCCACCAGAAGATAGCGGCTCCGGGTGAAGCAGAGACTGTCCAGGTCCATTTCCGCCAGCGTCGGGGTGAAATAGACCTCCGCGCCCAGCTTGTAGGAAATGTCAAAGGACCCTTCCGCCTCGACCGCCTTCATGAGTTTCAGAAAGGCCTGATTGCGCAGCTTCAGGAAATCGTGAAGCGCGATATGGTCCGGTCGGAAATGACTGGTAAAGACGATGTTGGTGACGCCCTGGTTCCTCTCCTGCCGGAGCAGTTCCAGCGCCATGTCCACGTCTTTTGCCCCGTCATCGATGCCGGGAAGCAGGTGACAATGCAGATCTGTCATGATTATTTGCTCTTGTATTCGTACTCGTAGGTGTAGGAGTAGGCCGAAGACTTGGAGTCGTTCTTCGCGTCGAAACCGGTGAGCACGACGCCCAGGATGCGGACGCCGACATTGGTGAGCCGCTCTTTGGCAAGCAGCACAGTCTCTTTCGGCGCATAGTTGGAGCGGACGCAGAGGACCGCGCCGTCCGCCAGACGACCGAGGATGGCCGCGTCGGTGACGACCGAGACAGGCGGGCTGTCGAGCAGGACATAGTCGAACGCGCCCTTGAGGCTGTTCACCAGCTGGATCATGGGCTCAGACGAAAGCAGTTCGGAGGGGTTCGGCGGAACGGCGCCGGCCACCAGGACATTGATCTTCAGATCTTCGAACTGGATGAGGGCGTCTTCAATGGTGGCGTTGCCGGTCAGGATGTCGGTCACGCCCTTGAAGTTCCTGCCGAGCTTCAGATAGCGGTTCAGCGAAGGTTTCCGCAGGTCGCAGTCCACGACCACGACGGACTTGTTGTCCTCCGCCAGCGCGATGGCAAGGTTGATGGCCGTATTGGACTTCCCCTCTCCCGGGATAGCGCTGGTCAGAACGATGGTGTTCAGCTTCTCTGTTGCGGCGATGAAATTGAGGTTGGTCCGCAGAGACTTGAAGGACTCCACATAGTTGAACGG
>CAJGDU010000063.1 GCA_904502175.1 Clostridiaceae bacterium | reverse complement strand
GCGTTGACCGGGCAGTCATAGAGACAGCTCTTACAGCCGTAACAACCGTCGTAGTTGATCTGAGGAATTACTTTCGGGTTAGCCAACGTACGACACCTCCTCAGCCATATTCATGAGGGCAGGTAAGCCGAGTTCCTCCAGTGTGGAGTCCAGCGGAACGCCGGTATCGGGGTCATAACCTGCGCACTCCCAGGTCTTTTTCATCATGGCATCGACCGGAACGGTCTTGCCGGCCGTCTTACCGACCTTGTGGGGCGTATCGCCGACCATGCGGTCATGCGGACGGTTGTCCCAGGGCATCTTGCCGTGCTTGATGTTGAACATCTGGCGCAGCGTGAAGATACGCTTGCCGATGTACATGTATTCGTCGGGCGTGAGACCCCATCCGGTGGCGGCGTTGAGCCACTCGAAGACGGGATAGTTGCCGACGCCGGTGATCATGCCGAAGTAGCATCCGCCGGCACCGTCGACCAGACGCTTGTAGTAAGCGCAGGCCAGGACCTTGAGGGCCTCTTCTTCGGACGCGATGGACTCGCCGGACTTGTCGCCGACGATGGCGGCGGCGGGGGCCCAGGAGACCTTCTTCCAGATGTGCATGCAGCCGTAGTACAGGGAGCCGCCGGAGGTATGTCTCGACGGGGTCGGGTCGATACCGTAAAGGGTGGCCTGCTGCGGGTCAAGACGGGAGTCGTGCATGGGGGGTTCCATGCCGCCGCCCTGGACGCCGAACTTCTCGGAGCCCTTGCCGATGACCTGAGCGGCATAGCGGGTGCCGTGGGAGAAGAGTTCGCCGATGCCGCGCTGTTCGCAGATCATCTTGACGAATTCGATGATGGCTTCCGCGTTGCCCCAGGTGAGGTCCAGACCGCCGACATCTTCCTTGGTGAGGATGCCGTGCTCGACGCACTCGATGGCCATGCCGACACAGCCGCCGCAGGAGATGGCGTCGACGCCCTGACGGTTCAGGTACTCATTGATGAAGAGCATGGCGTCATTGTCCTCGTTGAGCAGGAACGCGGTGAAGTCCCACTGGGACTCGTATTCCGGCTTATGGACGATGGTGTAGCCCTGGTCGTTGTGTTTGATTTTGGAAATGTCGAGCTCGCCGCCGCAGCCGTAAGAGCACGAATAGCAGTAGTACCGGTTGGTCTGATGCTTCAGGATCTGGTGCGCGTCGGTCTTGTTCAGCTGGCGGACAGAGAAATGCTCTTTCTGGGTACCGCCCCAGTTACGGATGGGACCTTCACCGGTCTGGCCGGTGAACTGCGAGGCGCCGCAGGTGCCCCAGGTACCCATGAGGACTGCCGTCAGCAGGCCGTCGGGAGACAGCTGGAGTTCGGGCAGGACCTTCGTGATGTTCAGAAGACCGGTCGGGATCTCGGGAGGCATGAAAGCCATGTTGAGACGGGTGGCGCACATCTTGGAGAGCTGTTTGATCTCTTCCGTGTTCACGCCGGAGACCGGCTTCGTGCCGTTGCAGACGATGGCTTTGAGTTTTTTGGAACCCCAGACACCGCCGACGCCCTGGCGGGCAGCGATACGGCCGTTGTCGTTGCAGACGCCGGCCATCCAGCCACACTTTTCACCGGCGGGGCCGATGTCGGCCACGACGGGGCGTTTCTTGCCGGGTGCAGAGTAGCGGTTGATGAGCTCGATTTCGGTTTCGGCCGCATCCATGCCCCAGATGTCAGAGGCATCTTTGATTTCGCAGCCCTTGTTGTCGATGTACAGGTACACCGGGGTGTCCGATGCGCCTTTGATGGCGATCATGTCGAACCCGCAGTGTTTGATGCCGGGGGCAAACGTGCCGCCGCAGTTGGCTTCACCGATGCCGCCGGTAGACGGGGACTTGGTGATGACCATCCAGCGGCCCGTAATGGTGGAACCGGTGCAGGTCAGAATACCGCTGGTAATGCAAACGACGTTGTCCGGACCCATGGGGTCCGCGCCTGCCGGAATATGGTTATAGCACCACCACGCGCCTAAGCCGGCTCCCGACAGAAGCTTTTCGTAGATCTCATCCTTGATTTTGATGGTGCGACTTGTTTTGTTGGTCAGGTCGACTTCAAGGATTTGTCCAGTGTAGCCTTTCATAATGACAGCTTCATCTCCCTTTTGGAAATATTTTTGATATCACCCATAAAAATATCCGTTATTCTAAATCAGCCGCTCCCGAGCGGGGTGTACGAGCTGACGATATCCCCATCTTTGAGGACGGTGTCCAGCGGCACCTTCTCATAGTTGACGAGAAGCGGAAGTGTTTTTGCCCAGAGCATGGGCAGCTTGACGATCTTCAGGAACTGTTTCAGCGTGAGACCGTCCTGCACTTCGATGGTGCCGTCCTTTTCAAACTGCGAAAAATCGCAGATGCTGGGACCGTGGAATTCGATGCGCACAGGTTCCCCTCCTTCCTGTATGCAATAAAGATATTTATTTACAGTCTTTATCAGGTTAATTATAAAGGGAAACCCGCGCAAAGACAATAGTTTATCGTTTTATGGCACGTGATAAATTCTTCACAATTGGGATTTCCTCTTTGCATTTCCAAAATGACCCTGTATAATGGATTTTGGGTGATACCAACTACTAGGGAGGTTTGAAGTACAATGGTAAACAAAATTGTTGAAGTTCTCTCCAAAGGCCTCGGCGCTCTGACCAAGGTCCTCAGTCCTGTTCTGAACACAGTCCTGAAACCCCTGTGGGACTACACCAACGAGCATTGGTACCGCACGGAATACAAGAGCGGCGACCTTTCCGATAAGGATTAAGGAGGAACCAGACATGGCAAAGAAAGAGAAAAAAGTGGAGGCCCCTGTGGTGGAGACCCCCGCAGCGGAAGAGAAGAAACGCTCGAAAGGGTTCCTGGCACTCATGGGTACCCTTGCCGTCACCGGCGGCGCGCTGGCCATCGGTCTCGGCTCTGTGCTCTATATGATCAACCCCTGGTACATTCCGCAGATCTTAAAGCGGAACTACCCGGAGTGGTTCGAGGCACATCCCCTCATCAGCCGTTTCATCCCGCTGACCTGACAACATCAGAAAACAAAAAGAACCCCGTTCTCATCGAACGGGGTCTTTTTTATTGATTTTACAGATTCAGAGCGGCAAGTCTCTCTTCGATCTCTTTGGCCAGCTCCGGAGTGCAGTGAGCGTCCGGGAAAGTCAGGATGACTCTCAGAGGAATCTTCGTGATCAGGCTGAGGGCCGGGTTGTCGGTGACGCCGGGTCTCAGTTCTTCAAGGATCGCAACTGCTTCGGGGGTTGCAAGGATCTCGCCGAGTTTGCTGTCAATGCTGATTGCCATAGTGGAATCTCCTTTCAGTTTACAGATATCCGTTTATTATTCGTCTTCACTGAACTTGAAGACGATCTTCCCATAGTTGCCGCTGCATGCGAGGTCGAATGCCTCCTGACAGTCTTCGGGGGCCATGACTTTGTCGATGACTTTGCCGAGTTCCATCTTCGGAAGCATGGAGACGGTCCGCGGGAACATGTCCGCGGAGGTGTACATGCCGTGGATGTGCTTGGAGCCCTCATAGAGCTCGTTGTACGGGTTGACCTTCATTTCCCAGGTCGGGGGATACATCGCGAAGTAGCAGACATGGCCGTTCTTGCTGGTGAGGCGAAGGGCGGCGTCCGCGGCGGCGGGAGCGCCGGAGGCCTCCAGGACCGCGTCGTAGCCGAGACCGCCCGTGTAAGCCATGGCGGTGTCTTCCCAGCCCTCTTCCATCGGGTTCACGGCATAGTCCGCGCCGTTTTCGACGGCACGTTTCTGCTTGTCTTCCACGACGTCGCTGGCGACGATGAGCGCGGCACCGGACTTCTTCGCGAACTGGATCGCGTACAGGCCGATGGCGCCGGCGCCGGAGACGAAGACGCGGCTGCCGGGACGGATGCCGACGGTCTCGGTCGCGTTCATGGAAATGCTCAGGGGCTCGGTCTGGCAGGCATTCAGAAGGGAAACGTCGTCAGGGATCTTGTGGACCTGGGACATATGCCAGCAGACATATTCACTCATGCCGTCCATGTGCTGTTTCGGGTGCTCGCAGAAGTTCTCCTGGCCCGTCCGGCACCAGTAGCAGGTGTTGCAGTACTGGATATAGTTCGAGGTGACGCGGTCGCCGACCTTGAAGCCCATGGTGGCGGCAGTGTTGCCGACCGCTTCGATGACGCCGGAGATCTCGTGGCCGAGATGGAAGGGCTGGAACTGCAGGACGATGCTCAGGTTGTCGAGCAGGTTCTGGGGAACGTTACCTTTAAGGATGTTCGTGTCAGAGCCGCAGATGGACGCGTAGGCGACACGGATCAGGACGTCTTCCGGACCGGGTTCCGGCATGTCTTCATCGACCAGTGAGACCTGACCGAGGATCTTCTCTTCGGGGTTGGGGGCGCCGGTCAAACAAATTGATTTCATAGTTGCACTCCTTCTTATTTTTTCGCAAGTACTTCGCGGACGGCTTTCTTGATGCCTTCGGGGTCATAGCCGAAGTGGGCGAAGAGTTCATAGCTGTCGCCGAGGGGCGGGAACTCGCTGTTGTCGATGGCGAGACGTTTGAAGGGGATGCCGACGCCGGCATCGGCCAGAGTCTCTGCCACAGCGCTTCCGAGACCGCCGTCAATGAGGTGGTCTTCCGCCGTGACGATGGCGCCGGTCTCTTCGGCGCACTTCAGGATGAGTTCCTTGTCCAGCGGCTTGATGGTGTGCATGTCGATGACGCGGACCGAGATGCCCTCTTCCGCGAGGCCGTTGGCCGCGGAGACGGCGAAGGCGACGGTGGACCCGCAGCCGATGACGGTGACGTCGGTGCCGTCGAGGGCCGTGATGCCCTTGCCGACTTCAAACTCGTAGTCGTCCGTCGTGTAGACCAGCGGCTCGGCGCCGCGGGCGATCCGGATGCAGATGGGGCCCGGATAGTCGAAGGTCGCTTCAATGACCTTGATGCACTGTTTGGCATCGGCGGGGACGATGTCCAGCATGTTGGGCAGCATCCGCATGACGCCGATGTCCATCAGGTTGTAATGGGTCGGGCCGCCGCCGGACGTCAGACCGGCATGGGTGTTGATGATACGGACGGGAAGGTTCTGGTACGCAAGGTCGGTGTGGACCTGGTCCAGCGCGCGCAGCGCGAGGAAGGGGCCGAAGCCCTGCAGGTAAACGGTCTTCCCTTCCAGAGCGAGACCGGCGGAGACGCCGACCTGGTCTGCTTCCGCAATACCGACTTCAATGAATCGCTCCGGATAGTTTCTCTTGAATTCGCCGAGACGGCCGCCGGTGGAGACGTCCGCGCCGGTGATGACGATGTTCTCGTCCGCCGCCGCACGGTCGATCAGCGGGTCGAGGTAGAGATCTCTCGCGGAAAGAGCCGTGACGAAATTCATGTGCTGAAGGTCAAGTTCGCCTTCGAAAACGATACGATCTGCCATATCAGTCTCTCTCCTTTCTCAGTGCTTCGATGGACGCAAACGTCATTTCGATCATGAACTCGTTCGGGACCATGGAGAGATGGGACTGCTCGCTGTCGGCGAAGCCTTCCATCATGCCGATGCCCTTGATGGTCTTGGAAATGATGGCGATGGGTTTGCGTCTGTTCTGGGAGTCCGGTTTCGGAAGCGCGTCAAGGACCTCCAGGACCTGCAGCATGTCGTTGCCGTCCTCGATGGTGATGACGTCGAAACCGAAGGCTTCCAGCTTCTTGTCGAAGGGCTCCAGGCTCATGACGTCGGTCGTGGAGCCGCCGATCTGATATTTGTTCTTGTCGCAGATGAGGATGAAGTTGCCCAGGCCGTAATGCGACGCGGTCATGAGCGCCTCCCAGTTGGAGCCTTCATCCATTTCGCCGTCACCGGTCATGCAGAGGACCCAGTGGTCGTCCTTGTTCAGACGTCCGGCGATGGCCATTCCGACGGCGATGGAGGGACCGTGGCCGAGAGAACCGGTCGAGGCTTCGAGGCCGTTGACATAGTGGTAGTTACCATGCATGCCGAACCGTCCGCCGATCTGGTTGTACTCGTTCCAAAGGTCTTCCTTCGTGTACATGCCCTTGTCCACAAAAATGTTGTAGAGGACGTGCGCGCAGTGACCTTTACTGAGGACAAAACGGTCTCTGTGGGGGTCATCCACTTTTTCGGGGCTCCAGTTCATCCAGTCGTAATAGAGTGCAACTGCCATTTCGACCATGGACATACCGCCGCCCATGTGGCTGTACCCGATGTGATTCGTTGTGACGGTGATATCCTTGCGGATCTGCTCCGCCTTTTCTTCAAGGAATTTCAACCGCTCCTTATCTACTGCCATTAAATAACCTCCTTTAACAATATAGCTTCCTGCTTTCATTGTAGATTTGGCTTCCTTACCCCCTCAATTCTCAAAAACCGACATTCCCGACCGAGGGGTGTCTTTTTTTGATATCGCGAAAAAACAGACCGGCGGCAACCGGTCTGTTTTCAGTCTGTTTTCAGTATTCGATGAGCAGCCGCAGATACTCGTGCGTGCCGTACTTTTCGAAGGCCTCCTGCATTCGCTCAAAGGGGACGATCTCGCTGATGAGACTGCTGAGGTCAAGGTACTCCAGCGTGCGCACACTGGCGTCCGTGTAGGAGTCCACATTGGCGCCGTAGGACGACAGGACCGTCAGCTCCTTCCAGTAGGTCTCCATGAGGTTCAGCCGCAGAAAGTCGTTCACCCGGTAGTAGGAGTACAGCATGAGCGTGCCCCCTCGGGCGATGAGCGACGTCACGTTCTCCAGCGC
>CAJGDU010000062.1 GCA_904502175.1 Clostridiaceae bacterium | reverse complement strand
CTCGGACGTGTCGGCATGCGGGAGACCGATGTCGAGATCATCCGTATGATGACCGAAGCCAGTTGAGGAATGAGCGAGGTAGAAAACTATGAAAGTCATCAAGAGTCTGCCTGCGCGGCTGTTCGCGGGCATCATCATCGGTATCCTGCTCGGGTTCATCCTTCCCGCAGGCGCCATGGAGATCGTCGTTACCATCAAATATATCTTAAGCCAGCTCATCACGTTCAGTGTGCCGCTGATCATCATCGGGTTCATTGCCCCGTCCATCGCCAAACTCGGCAACAACGTCACCAAGATGCTCTCGGTCGCCGTTGTCGCAGCCTACGCGTCCAGCGTTCTGGCGGCGGCCATGTCCATGGCCGCGGGCTACGCGCTCATCCCGCACCTGTCCATCGCCTCTCACATGGAGAACCTTCGCGAGCTCCCGGAAGTCGCCTTCCAGCTGGACATCCCGCAGATCATGCCGGTCATGTCCGCCCTCGTCTTCTCCCTGTTCATCGGTCTTGCGACGGTCTGGACCAAAGCGGAGCGCATCAATGAGATCCTCCAGGAGTTCCAGCAGATCGTCCTGAAGATCGTGGAAAAAGTCATCATCCCCATCCTGCCGCTGTTCATCCTGGCCACCTTCTGCAGCCTCTCCTGGGAAGGTTCCATCACGAAACAGCTGCCGGTCTTCCTGGTGGTCATCCTCGTGGTCCTCGTCGGACACTTCGTCTGGCTGTCAGTCCTCTACGGGACGGCTTCGGCCTACTCCAGACACAACGGTCTGGAAGTTCTGCGGCACTACGGCCCGACCTACCTGACCGCGGTGGGCACCATGTCCTCCGCCGCCACCCTCAGCGTGGCCCTGCGGTCCGCGCACCAGAGCCGGAACCTGCGCCATGACGTGGCCGACTTCTCGGTCCCGCTCTTCGCGAACATCCACCTGTGCGGCTCCGTCCTCACGGAAGTGTTCTTCGTCATGGTCACGTCCCGCATCCTCTACGGACATCTGCCGCCCCTCGGCACCATGATCCTCTTCGTGGCCCTCCTCGGCGTCTTCGCCATCGGAGCGCCCGGCGTCCCCGGCGGCACCGTCATGGCCTCGCTCGGCCTCATCACCGGCATCCTCGGGTTCGACGCCAACGGCACGGCCCTCATCCTCGCCGTCTTTGCCCTGCAGGACAGCTTCGGCACGGCCTGCAACGTCGTCGGCGACGGCGCCCTCACGCTCATCCTCACCGGATACGCGGAGCGGCACGGCATCAAGGAAGCCAAACCGGTGGCCGCATTATCATAAATAAATCAAGAGCTTCGCTCGTTCGAGCGAAGCTCTTTTTTTATCCTTCGAACGCGCCGGTCTGGCGTTCCCAGAGGCCGGCGTACTCGCCGCCGTTCTTCACGAGCTCGGCGTGGGGGCCGTCCTCGATGATGACGCCGTCTTTCAGGACGACGATGCGGTCGAGGCTCGACACCGTCGACAGCCGGTGGGCGATGACAATGGACGTGCGCCCCTGCATGAGGTTCGCCAGCGCCGCCTGGATCATCTTCTCGCTTTCGGAGTCCAGCGCGCTGGTGGCCTCGTCCAAAACGAGGATGGGGGCGTCGGTCAGAATGGCCCGCGCAATGGCCACGCGCTGCCGCTGGCCGCCCGAGAGCTTCACGCCGCGCTCGCCGGTGATGGTGTCGAAGCCCTCCGGCAGCTTCTCGATGAACTCGAGGGCGTTGGCCTTTTCCGCGGCGTTGCGGATCTCCTCAAAGGAGGCGTCCGGCCGGCCGTAGGCAATGTTCTCGGCAATGGTCCGGTGGAACAGCAGCGGCTCCTGGGGCACGTAGGCGATCTGCCTTCTCAGAGAGACCTGGGTCACCTTCGACACGTCCTGTCCGTCGACGGTGATGCGCCCCTCCTGGATGTCCTCCAGGCGCAGGAGCAGTTTCGTCAGTGTCGTCTTGCCGGAGCCGGACCGGCCCACGAGGCCGATGCGCTGGCCGGCGGGGATGGTCATGGAGAAGTGCTCGAAGATGTTTTCCCGCGGCCCGGAGGCGCCCGGTTCGTCTTCCTCGTCCGGGTCGGCCTCTTCCGTCCGGCCGTCCATGTACTTGAAACTCAGATTCTCGAAGCGGATCTCCCCGTCGGTGACCTCCAGGTCCACGGCGTCCTCGGCGTCGGCCACCAGCCGGGGCGCGTCGAGGTTCTGGGTCATTTCGGCGGCGTCGCCGAAGGCCCGGTTGATGACCGTCATGGTCTGGTTGATCATGTTGAACCGAAGGGTGAGGTTGTGGGTGTAGGAAAAGATAAGGACCAGCGTGCCGGCGCTGATGCCGTACCAGGCGTTGCCTCCGGCGACGAAAATGGTCTGGATGACCATGATGACGACGATGATGCCGGCGGCCACGGACGCGCTCAGGAGCGTGGCGTGCATGCGCCGGGAGTCCGCGCCCCGGACCTCCTTGTTGGCCTTCGTGAAGAGGGCCTTCTCATAGGCCTCTCTGCCGGAGGTCTTGACGGCAAGGATGTTCGTGATGCTGTCCGACAGCTCGCCGGAGAGCCGGTTCTGGGCACTGGCGGCCACCGTGTTGCGCGACAGGGTGCGCCGGAACAAAAGCCAGACGACGATGACATACACCACCAGGATGGCGGACAGGATGATGACGTAGAGCGGGACCAGCGGCGCCAGCAGGACGATGGTCAGGACCGTGGCGGAGATGAGGGGGACGAGGGAGTAGTTGAACAGCTCGACCAGCGAGGCGTAGGCGTTCGTGAACTTGCTCGTCTGGCTGACGAGGGCGCCGCCGAACCGGCTGTTGTGGAAGGTCATGCTCTGGTTCGACAGGGAGTCGAACACGAGGGAGGAGAGGTCGTAGTAGCCGAGGATCTCCAGTTTCCAGACCGCGTAGTCCTGCAGCTTCGAGCAGATCTGCCCGATGAGGTTCGCCAGCACCAGCATGATGATGTACGGCATGAACGTGGGGAAGACCATGTCCGCCGAAATGCCGCCCTCGGCCACCCGGTCGATGATCTTCGACACGGCCTGGGCGTTTAAGAACGTCAGACAGTAGGCGTACCCGAAGGACGCCACAATGCCCATGAGGAAGAACGGCCAGTGTTTCAGGACCGTTTTTCCGTAATAGTATAGCGTTCGCGATGCGGTGCTGCGCTTCATATCGTTTCTCCCTCACATATGAGATATGAGCTATTTATAACATAAGGCGACCCGGAGTTCAAGCAGGGCCGCTATGACAATTTTTTTGAGACGAATCGCCCGAAAAAACTGCGCTATATTATTAAGTAAGAATGGAGAATCTCTGTCCCGAAGGGGACTGAAAGGGAAAACCGAATATGGCAGCATTTGAGAGAATCCTGTCGGGCATCCCGGAAATGGACGCGGCGCTCGACAACATCCGGCTCGGGGACAACGTCGTCTTCCGGGTCTCGGAGCTCGACGACTTCCGGCTCTTCATGGAGCCGTACGTGGAGCAGGCCATCAAAGATGACCGTCAGATCATCTACTTCCGCTTCGCGAGCCACGAGCCGCTCGTCCCGGAGCGGCCGGAAGTGAAGCGCATCGAAGTGCCCCTGTCCCACCGGTTCGAGACGTTCACGGTGGAGATCCACAACGAGATCGAAAAGGCCGGCTACGACGCGTTCTATGTCTTCGACTGTCTGTCGGAGCTGCAGACCGCCTGGGCCACCGACCTCATGATGGGCAACTTCTTCCGGGTCACCTGCCCGTTCCTCTTCATTCTGGACACCGTGGCGTTCTTCCCCATCATCCGGGGCAAGCACTCGGTGCACTCCATCAACAAGATCATGGACACGACCCAGCTGTTCCTCGATGTCTACCGGGACCGGCGGACCGTCTACATGCGCCCCCAGAAGGTCTGGAACCGGGAGTCGGAGACCATGTTCCGCCCCCACACCTACGACCCGGAGACGGGCCACTTCCGGCCCATCCTGGACGGCGTCAAGCAGAGCCATTTCTACCAGACGCTGAGCCGCGCCCAGCGGAGTTCGGACGAACAGTACACGGACTCCTGGGACCGCTTCTTCGACCGTTCGCGGGCGATGTACGACGCGGGGCTCGATGTCTCCGAGGCCTGCGGCGAAATGTGCGACATCATGATGACGCGGGACGTGAAGATGCGGGAAATGGTCCGCAAAAACTTCACGCCCCTCGACTACTTCGACGTCCGCAACCACATGATCGGCACGGGCATGATCGGCGGCAAGGCCTGCGGCATGCTCCTGTCCCGGGCCATCGTGCGCAACCGGGAGCCGGAGATCGACGAAGTGCTGGAACCGCATGACAGCTTCTACGTCGGGTCGGACGTCTACTACACCTATATCGTCGACAACGGGTTCTGGGACCTGCGCATCCGCCAGCGGACCGAAGAGGGCTACTTCGAGCTGGCGGCGGAGTTCGCCGACCGGCTCATGACCGGCAGCTTCTCCGCCATGCTGCAGGAGCAGTTCACCCGCATCATCGAATATTACGGACAGGACCCGTACATCGTCCGCTCCAGCAGTATCCTGGAGGACGGGTTCGGCAACGCCTTTGCCGGAAAGTATGAGTCTGTCTTCTGCGCGAACCGCGGCTCCATGGAGGAGCGGCTGCAGGAGTTCGAGCAGGCCATCAAGACGGTCTACGCCAGCTCCATGAGCCTGTCCGCGCTCGACTACCGGAAGCGCCGCGGCCTCGACCGGCGCGACGAGCAGATGGCCCTGCTCGTGCAGCGCGTCTCCGGCGCCTATTACGGCACCTACTATATGCCCTGCGCCGCCGGCGTCGGGTACTCGTACAGCCCGTACCGCTTCCTCGAGAGCATCGACCCCGCGGCGGGCATGCTCCGCCTCGTCATGGGCCTCGGCACCTCCGCCGTGGACCGGACCGAGGGGTCTTACCCGCGGCTCGTGAGCCTCGACCGGCCGGAGAAGTCGGTGTACACCAGCGCCGCGGACCGGCACCGCTACTCCCAGCGGAGCGTGGAGGCCATCAACGCGGCGGACCACGCCCTGGAGCGGGTCGACTTAAAGTCGGTGGAGCCGCACATCCCGCAGTACATCGCAAACGCTTTGCTGGAACATGACTTCGACGCGGAGAGCCGGCTCCGGGAGATGGGGCGGCCGCAGAAAGTGCAGTTCATCTCCTGCGGCGGCCTCGTGAAGAACACGGTCATGATGGACCAGATGAAGCGGATGATGCAGTGCATCGCCGACGAGTACGACTACCCCGTGGACACGGAGTTCACCATCAACCTCTCGGACACCGGGGAGTACTCCATCAACCTTTTACAGTGCCGGCCGCTGCAGATGCTCAAGGAGCAGGCGAAGGTGAAGCTGCCGGAGAACGTGCCGGCGGAGCACCTGGTGCTGGAGAGCAAAGGCGCGTCCATGGGCCTGTCCCGGGTGGTGCATCTGGACACCATCGTCTACGTGGACCCCATTGCCTACTACAACATGCCCTACGCGGAAAAACAGGCGGTGTCCCAGCTCATCGGCAAGGTGAACTGGCACTACCGCGACCGCGACAAGCACATGATGCTCTTCGTGCCCGGCCGCATCGGCACCTCCTCGCCGGAGCTCGGCGTGCCCGTCACCTTCTCGGACATCAGCACCTTTGAGGTCATCTGCGAGATGGAGGAGACCAAGGCGGGGTACAACCCGGAGCTCTCCTACGGGAGCCACATTTTCCAGGACCTGGTGGAGGCGGAGATCCTCTACACGGCCGTCTTCGACACCGGCGCCACCGCCGCCTGGGACCCGGAGCGCATCGCCGCGGGAAAAGACATTGTGGGAGAATTCGATGAGGAGGGGAAACTCTCCGGCATCGTTCACGTCTATGATATGACGGCGTGTGACAGCACGCTGTACTACGACCTGGAGCAGGAACACCTCATCCTGACGGTCTGATTTGTTTTGGGAGGATATTCTATGTCAGATTATTTCGGAAAAGACACCCCGAAGCTCGGCTTCGGCCTCATGCGCCTGCCGAAGAGCGGTCTCGGCATCGACGTCGAACAGACGAAACAGATGGTGGACCTCTTCATGGAGGCGGGCTTTACGTACTTCGACACGGCCTACGTGTACATCGGCTCCGAGGCGGCGACGAAGAAGGCTCTGGTGGACCGCTATCCCCGGGAGTCCTACACGCTCGCCACCAAGCTGAACGCGCGGATGGCCCCGACGGAGCGCTCCGCGAAAAAACAGTTCTTCACGAGCCTCGAGCGGACCGGAGCGGGCTACTTCGACTACTACCTGCTCCACGCGTTCAAGGAGAACAACGTCGGCCGGTATGAGCGCTTCCACCTGTGGGACTTCATTGCCGAGCAGAAAGAGAAGGGGCTCATCAAGCACATCGGCTTCTCCTTCCACGGCGGACCGGAACTCCTGGACCGGCTACTGACCGAGCACCCGGAAGTGGAGTTCGTCCAGCTGCAGATCAACTACGCGGACTGGGAGAACCCGACGGTCACCTCGCGGGCCAACTACGAGGTGGCGCGGAAGCACAACGTGGGCATTACGGTCATGGAGCCCGTGAAGGGCGGCACGCTGGCGGACCCGCCGGAGGAGGTCAAGAAACTCTTCAAAGACTACGCGCCCGACCGGTCCTATGCCTCGTGGGCGATCCGCTTCGTCGCGAGCCTGGACGGCATCCTCACGGTGCTCTCCGGTATGTCGAACGTCGCACAGATGGAAGACAACCTCTCCTTCATGAAGGACTTCGAGCCGCTGAACGAAGAGGAACATGCCATCATCCAGGAGGCCCAGCGCATCCT
>CAJGDU010000061.1 GCA_904502175.1 Clostridiaceae bacterium | reverse complement strand
GAGAAGGCGACGACCAGAGAGCCGTTCTTCTCATAGGGGACGTGGAGCGTGGTGGCCAGTTCCTCCATCATGCGGCAGCCCTTGACATTGAGCTCCGCCATCCGGGTGCCGGTCTCGCAGTCGAAGCCGGCGTGGACGATGCCGGAGTTGGCCTTCGTCGTGCCCATTGCGATATCAGACTCTTTCTCGAGGAGCGCGACCTTCAGATCGTACTTCGAGAAGTTGCGCGCGATCTGGGTTCCCACGACTCCCGCGCCGATAATGGCAATGTCAAATACCATTTGTGATTTCTCCTTCCGTTGCGATGCTAAAAAAGGATTGCCCTCTGCCCGGGAAGGCATTGGCAATCTGTGACAAAATATTGTCAGAAACGGGACAATACTTGTGCCT
Source organism: Clostridiaceae bacterium (assembly GCA_904502175.1). Taxonomy (GTDB): domain Bacteria; phylum Bacillota; class Clostridia; order Oscillospirales; family Acutalibacteraceae; genus RUG420. Next base: position 6,377 of record CAJGDU010000061.1, on the reverse strand, counting down.
TTGTCACATTATATCATAAAAAAACATACCACTAAAGAGGAAATCAGTAAATATAGGCATACTTTTATCCCTTTTTTGAAAACATCCTTGACAGCCGTTTTTAAATTGTTGTAGAATACGAACAAATAAAAGAAAAGGCTGTGAAGGGAATAAAGCCCCGGGAAAGTTTTCAGAGAGCTGTCGGTCATGTGCAAGACAGCAGCGGAACCGGCGGTATAAGTCCTCCCGGAGCCGTTCGGCTGAACCAAGTAGGCCGGGCCGGGTCCTCCCGTTAACGAGGCGCACGTTGCTGGACGTGTACAGAGTGGGCGTATCTCGCCAAAAAGAGTGGTACCGCGGAGTGTCATCATATCTTCGTCTCTTTATCCGAAACCGTGAAGGTCGTTTGGGTAGAGATTTTTTTATACCCATTCGGCCGCACAATCCAAGAAGAAGGAGTCATGCACTATGAAACTGAAAGGCGCGGAAATCGTCATCGAGTCCCTCATCGATCAGGGAGTCACGGACATCTTCGGATATCCGGGCGGTACGGTCCTCGATATCTATGACGCGCTCTACGCGCGCTCGGACCGCATCAACCATGTCCTGGTGTCCCATGAGCAGCACGCCGCCCACGCGGCGGACGGCTATGCCAGAGCCACGGGGAAGGTGGGTGTCGTACTGGCCACTTCGGGCCCCGGCGCCACGAACCTTGTCACCGGTATCGCTACCGCCATGCTCGATTCCATCCCGGTCGTCGCCATCACCGGCAACGTCGGCCGTCCCATGGTGGGCAAGGACAGTTTCCAGGAAGTCGACATCACCGGCATCACGCTGCCCATCACCAAACACAACTATTTCGTCAACAACATCGACGAGCTTCCGGAAGTCATGCGGGAAGCCTTCAAGATCGCGAAGTCTGACCGCCCCGGCCCGGTCCTCATCGATATCCCGAAAGATGTCCAGAACATGGTCACGGACTTCGAGCCCCAGGGCCCGTCCCGTCCCTTCGACCGCATCCAGCCGCAGGAGAACCGCATCCAGGAGGCCGCGGAAGCCATCGCCAAGGCGGAGCGTCCGTACCTCTACATCGGCGGCGGTGTGTTCGCCGCGGAAGCGTATCAGGATGTTGAGAAGCTGGCCGACAAGATCGACGCCGTCATCGGCACGTCGCTCATGGGCATCTCTGCCATTTCCAATGACAACCCGCGTTACCTCGGCATGGTCGGTATGCACGGCCATTACGCCTCCACCATTGCCCAGGCAGACGCCGACCTCATCATTGCCATCGGCACCCGGTTCTCGGACCGCGTGACCGGCAAGACGTCCGAGTTCTGCAAGGACGCCACCATCATCCACCTCGACGTGGACTTCGCGGAGATCTCCAAGAACGTCGACGCCGACATCGGGGTCCGGGGCGATTTACGCGTCACCCTGCCCATCCTGCTCCGCACCCTCGAGAAGCAGGAGCACCCTGAGTGGATCGCCCACGTGAACGGACTGGTCGAGAAGGAGAAAGGCCTCCACGCCAAGACCCTCGGCACCGACCCGAAAGACATCATCGAAGTCATCAACGACATCAAGTCCGATGACACCGTCGTCGCCACCGACGTCGGACAGCACCAGATGTGGGCCGCCCAGTATCTGAAGTTCCGGAAACCCCGCAAGTTCGTCTCCAGCGGCGGACTCGGCACCATGGGCTTCGGCATGGGCGCCGCGGAAGGCGCGGCTGTCGCCACGAAAGTGCCCACCGTCCTCATCACGGGCGACGGTTCCTTCGGCATGAACCTCAACGAGGTCATGACTTCCGTCCTGTACGGACTGCCTCTGACCGTCGTCATCATGAACAACCACGTGCTCGGCATGGTCCGCCAGTGGCAGACGCTGTTCTACGGCAAGCGCTACTCCAACACCGTGCTCGAGAAACGCGCGCCCGACTACGTCAAACTGGCGGAGGCCTTCGGCGCGGAAGGCGTGGTCACCGAGACGGTCGAAGAGTTCCGTGAAGCTTTCGAAAAAGCCTATCACTCCGGCAAAGTCACGCTCATCGACTGCCGGATCGACAAAGATGAATTCGTACTGCCCATGATCCCGGCCGGACAGACGGTCAAAGACATGGTCACCGAGAGAGGAGATGACTGAAATGGCCGATATCAAAAAAGATGAGACGAAATTCGTCATTGCCATTTACGTCGACAACAAATTCGGCGTCCTGACCCGGGTCACCAGCATGTTCACCCGCCGGGGCTTCAACATCGATGCCCTTACGGTCGGTGTCACCGAGTCTCCGGAGTACTCCCGCATCACCCTCTCCATGAGCGGTGACGGGTACGCGAGAGCCCAGATGCTCAACCAGCTCCGCAAGCTCCACAACGTCAAAAAGGTCGAGATCCTCGACGAGAAGGACATCATCGAGCGCGAACTGCTCCTCATCAAGGTGGGGAACGCCGCCGACCAGCACCAGCTCATCATGAGCTGCGTGGACATTTTCAAGGCGAAGATCATCGATTATTCCACCTCGTCCCTCGGCATCGAGGTCACCGGTACCTCCGACAAGATCGACGCGTTCATCGAGATGATCCGTCCCGTCGGCATCATCGAGTCCTGCCGTTCCGGCATCATCGCCCTCAGCAAGGGCAGCGGCAGCATGCTCGACACACCGGACCTCTTCTGACAAATCGCCCGATAACACTTGCGATTTATCGGAATTGGCGTATAATCTTTTTCAGCATATTAAATTCTTTAAAAGAAACGAAAAGGGGTTTTTCACCAATGGCAAATCGTATTTTCTATGAAGCAGATTGCGATATCTCCAAACTCGACGGCAAGACCGTTGCCATCATCGGCTACGGTTCTCAGGGCCACGCCCACGCGCTGAACCTGAAAGAGTCCGGCGTCAAAGTCATCATCGGTCTGTATGAAGGCTCCAGAAGCTGGAAGAAAGCCGAAGAGCAGGGCATGGAAGTCTACACGGCTGCCGAAGCTGCCAAGAAGGCCGACATCATCATGATCCTCATCAACGATGAGAAGCAGGCCAAGCTCTATAAAGAGTCCATCGAACCGAACCTGGAAGAGGGCAACGTCCTTGCCTTCGCCCACGGTTTCAATATCCACTTTGGCTGCATCAAGCCGCCGGCATTCGTCGACGTCATCATGATCGCGCCGAAGGCTCCGGGCCACACGGTCCGCTCCGAGTATCAGGCCGGCAAGGGCACGCCCTGCCTCATCGCCGTGGAGCAGGATGCTTCCGGTGAAGCCTGGGATATCGGCCTTGCCTATGCCGCCGGCATCGGCGGTGCCCGCGCGGGTGTCCTCGAGACCACCTTCCGCACCGAGACCGAGACCGACCTCTTTGGTGAACAGGCTGTCCTCTGCGGCGGCGTCTGCGCCCTCATGCAGGCTGGCTTCGAGACCCTGGTCGAAGCCGGTTACGACCCCAGAAACGCTTACTTCGAGTGCGTCCATGAGATGAAACTCATCGTCGACCTCATCTATCAGAGCGGTTTCGCCGGCATGCGTTATTCCATCTCCAACACCGCGGAGTATGGCGACTACGTCACCGGTCCGAAAATCATCACCGATGAGACCAAGGCTACTATGAAGAAGATCCTCGCCGACATCCAGGACGGCACCTTCGCGAAGGAGTTCCTTCTCGACATGTCCGAGGCCGGCGGTCAGGTCCACTTCCAGGCCATGAGAAAGAAAGCGGCCGAGCATCAGGTCGAGGTCGTCGGCAAAGACGTCCGCGCCCTCTACAGCTGGTCCGACGAAGACAAGCTCATCAACAACTGACCATAACTTTACCAGGGCGCAGACCGCGAGGCTCTGCGCCCCTGTTTATCCTGAAAGGAGTTGCATCCCAATGATCAAAGATACCATTGTCGACGGTTTCAGCAACGCGCCTCACCGCTCGCTGTACAACGCCCTCGGTCTCACCAGGGAAGAGCTGAGCCGGCCGCTCATCGGCATCGTCAGCTCTTATAACGAGATCGTCCCGGGCCACATGAACCTCGACAAGATCACGGAAGCCGTCCGCGTCGGCGTCGCCATGGGCGGCGGCACGCCCATCGTGTTCCCGGCCATCGCGGTCTGCGACGGCATCGCCATGGGTCACGAAGGCATGAAGTATTCCCTCGTCACGAGAGACCTCATCGCCGACTCCACTGAAGCGATGGTCAAGGCCCACGGCTTCGACGGACTCGTCATGATCCCGAACTGCGACAAGAACGTGCCCGGTCTCCTCATGGCCGCGGCCCGTCTGAACCTGCCCACCATCTTCGTCTCCGGCGGCCCCATGCTGGCCGGCCGCGTGGGCGGTCACAAGACCTCTCTGTCCAGCATGTTCGAGGCGGTCGGCGCCTACTCCGCCGGCAAAATCGACGACGCGAAACTCCTCGAGTATGAGGAGAAGACCTGCCCGTCCTGCGGTTCCTGCTCCGGCATGTACACCGCCAACTCCATGAACTGCCTGACGGAAGTCATGGGTATGGGCCTCTCCGGCAACGGTACCATCCCGGCGCCGTACTCCGCCCGCATCAAGCTGGCGAAGGAAGCCGGCATGCAGGTCATGGACCTCGTCCGCAAGAACATCCGGGCGAGAGACATCCTCAACGAGGACGCCATCTGGAACGCCATCACCACCGACATGGCCCTCGGCTGTTCCACCAACACCATCCTGCACCTGCCCGCCATCGCCAACGAGTGCGATGTCGACTTCGACCTGCACCGCATCAACGAGATCTCGGAGACCACGCCGAACGTCTGCCATCTGGCCCCGGCCGGTCCCACTTACATGGAAGACCTCAACGAGGCCGGCGGCATCTACGCCGTGCTGAAACAGCTGGCGGAAGCGGGCCTCATCAACACCGACGTCATGACCTGCACCGGCAAGACCCTCCAGGAGAACCTGGAAGGCGCCTTCAAGACCGACAATGAGGTCATCCGCGATATGGACAACCCCTTCACGAAGACCGGCGGCATCGCCATCCTCTACGGCAACCTGGCGCCGGACGGCTGCGTCGTCAAGAGAAGCGCCGTGTCCGAGGAAATGCTGGTCCACGAGGGTCCGGCCCGCGTCTTCGAGAGCGAGGAAGAGGCCATCAAGGCCATCTACGACAAGCAGATCAACTCCGGCGACGTCGTGGTCATCCGCTATGAAGGCCCCGCCGGCGGCCCCGGCATGAGAGAGATGCTGTCTCCGACCTCCGCCATCGCGGGCGCCGGCCTCGACAAGGAAGTCGCCCTCATCACCGACGGCCGGTTCTCCGGCGCCACCCGCGGCGCGTCCATCGGTCACGTCTCTCCGGAGGCGGCCAACGGCGGACTCATCGCCTGGGTCCATGAGGGAGACCTCATCTCCATCAACATCCCCGAGTACTCCATCGAGCTCAAAGTCCCGGAAGAGGAACTGGAGCGCCGGAAAGCCGAAGAGCCCATCAAGACCAAAGACCATATCACCGGCTATCTGAAGCGTTACTCCAAGATGGTCTCCTCCGCGGACCGCGGCGCCATCATCAACATCAAGGACTGATGCAGCCATGAAAAAGAACGTGGAAGGTCTCATCCGCGACCTCGACACCATCGTGGTTTTCCGCCATGTGGCGGAGGGCCCGGTGCTGGGCGCCCTGCGCGCCCTGTCGCCGGAGGACGCGTGCGAGTTCGGTCTCACGGAGCGATACACCGCCTTTGTGAAGGCCCTGTTCCGGACCCACTACGACTTTTCCGACTATCTTCTGGACGCGGCGGCGGAAGACGAGAACCGCTATGTCAACCTGAAGGCCCGCGGGGAAGAGGTCCCGGCGGTGCTGCAGGCCTGCGTGGACGCGGAACTGCAGCTGTTCCAGGCCCTTTCCGACCTGAAGACGGAAGACCTGCAGGCCTATGTCCACCAGCGGGACCCCCGCCGTATCACCGGCTACCTGCCGCCCTATGAGACGACGGCAAGGGACTTCGCGAAGGACTACGAGGGGCGCATCGCCCGCATCCGCAACACCGGGTACGGCATGTATGCCCACCACAACATGTTCCGGCTCGAAGGGGAAGAGATCGTCCCCATTCTGTCGCCCGACACCCGCACGCTGTCCGACCTCATCGGCTACGAGCGGGAGAAGGAGACGCTGCTCCGGAACACCCGGGCCCTCCTCGAGGGCAAACCCGCGGCAAACACGCTGTTATATGGCGCGGCGGGCACCGGGAAGTCCTCCTCCGTCAAGGCGGTCACCAATGAACTGGCGTCCGAAGGACTGCGTCTTCTGGAACTGAAAAAGAGCCAGCTCCACGACATCCCCAAGGTCATGGAACACCTGCGGGAGAACCCGCTGAAGTTCATCATTTTCGTCGACGACCTCTCGTTCCAGAAGGACGACGACAACTTCGCGACCCTGAAGGCCATCCTGGAG
>CAJGDU010000060.1 GCA_904502175.1 Clostridiaceae bacterium | reverse complement strand
TTGAGCGACACGACATAGCGCACGGCGCCGAGGGTCTCGTCCCCCTTCGTCAGAAGATAGGTGGACGACATGATGGGTTCGCCGTAAAGGTTCCGTCCGCTGAAGTCCGCCTGCCCGTTTTTGCTGACGAGCGCCGCCTCGAAATCCGGGATGGCCTGTTCCTCAATGGGAAAACCGGAACTGGAAGCCACGACATGGCCGGTGGGGTCGATGACCCAGACGTCCATGATGTCCTTGTCCTCAAAGCTCTCGACGTATTCCCGGGCCGCCTCCTCGAAGGAGGTGTTCTCCGATTCGGTGGCAAAGAAGTTCTCGACCGAGTTCGCGTACATGTTGTGGACCGCGGAATAGGCCGCGGAACGGTAATAGTAGCGTCCGATGATGAACACCGAGAGAAAGACCAGCAGAAGGATGGTCATGATGAGCAGCGGGCCCGAGGTGAACCAGCGCCGGTAAATGCCTGAAAGGCGGAGTCCTCCCGAGGGCTCCGCCTTCTCCGTTCCGTCCAGAGGCGGAAGAGAGATGGTCTGTGTATTCACGATTGGGATCTGTTCTGTGCTCATAACAAAACTCCCGGAGAAGTTATTTGACCCACTTGTATCCGATGCCCCAGATGGTCATGAGATGCTTAGGCTCGGAGGGGATGTCCTCCACCTTCATGCGCAGGCGGCGGATGTTGACGTCGACGATCTTTTCCTCGCCGAAGTAGGAGCTGCCCCAGACCTCGTGGAGGATGTCCGTACGGGACAGGGCGGCGCCGGGATTGTTGAAGAAGTATTCCATGATCTGGAATTCGACCTGCGTGAGTTCGATGAGGGTGCCGTTCTTGGTGAGGGTGCGGCTGCGGATGTCCAGCGTGAACTCTCCGAGGGTGATGGTGTTCTGCGAGGGTTCCGGCACCGCGGAGACCATTTCCACCCGGCGGTAGAGCGCGTCGACGCGGGCCATGAGTTCCGCCGGCGAGAAGGGCTTCGTGACGTAGTCGTCCGCCCCGACCAGCAGACCGGTGACCTTGTCCATTTCCTCGGTCTTCGCCGTCAGGATGATGATGCCGAGACTGGCGCTGCGTTCGCGCAGTTCCTTACAGGCCTCGATGCCGTCCATTTCCGGCATCATGATGTCCAGAAGACAGACGTCGAAATCGCCGTCCGCCTCGTCGTAGAGCCGGACCGCTTCCGCGCCGTCGGCGGCCTCGGTCACATCGTAGCCGCTGCGCTTGAGATTGATGACAATAAATTCGCGGATGGCGGCCTCGTCTTCCGCAACCAGTATTTTCTTCAAAGTGAACTCTCCTTAATAGAACAAGAGACTGTTCTGGATTTTATCGTTTGTGAACCCTTCCGCCTTGCCCGCGCTGGTGAGCGTTCCGTAGACCGCCCGTTCGCCGGAAAGAGCGAGGAAGGTGTAGCCGTCGGACTTTTTCGGTTTTCCTTTTTCCGAATAGACCAGGCTGAACAGGGGCTCTCCCCTGCTGCCGCTTCCGGTCTCATAGACCGTGATGACACCGGTCTTGGTGTTCCGGTAGGCGACAAGACTGTTCAGGTAGCCTTCATCGATCTGAAGGACATAGCGGTTGTCCGTGTCGACCAGGCTGTACTCGACCGGCACCAGTACGCCGGGGTCCGCGGTACCGGTGACCGACCAGACACTCAGCGGGACCGGGACTTCCTCTTCGTCCTCGGACTCCGGCATGCCGACGAGTGCGACCGGGATCTCATAGAGGCCGTTCTCGTCGATATCGGTCGTGGGGACCGCCGGAGAACGGAGGGTGGCCTGGTTCGTCCGGGTGGCGTTCTCCGTGAACGGAGCACGCAGCCGCTGGTTCACGCCGTCCCACCAGAGCACTTCCGTAAACATGGTGGTGTCGTCCTTGCGGGCATCGACAAAGGCGATGGGCGTTTTCCCCTCCTGCAGATAGACTTTGTCGTAGAGAGAGGCCGTGCTGTCCAGGACGGCGGGCTCGCCGACCTGATGCAGGCCGCCGTTCGTCATCTTCATGAGAGCGGCATAGTTGCTCTGGACTTTCTGGGTCGTCTCGTTCCAGAGCACGAGGATCTCCTGCCGGCCGTCGTTGTCCATGTCGTAGACCAGCATGGCTTTGTACGGCATATTGGCCAGGTTCTTGAAGGCGGGTTTTGCCTCGGACAGGTCGGCCGAGTGGACCGTCATGGTCCGGGAGGCGTCGGAGCCGGCAAGGCTCCAGGAAAGGATGACTTCCGCGGCGCCGTCGGCGTCGAGGTCCGCGAAGGAGACCGAGTCGATCTTGCTTCCGTAGCCGCTCTCGTCGAGCACGCTGACCCACCGGTCATCTCTCATTTCGAGGATGTTGACGCGGACATTGGACTCATCGCCGTTTTTCGTATAGAACACGAGGGATTCTCTTTCTTTGTCCCCGTCGATGTCGTAGAACACATAGGCGCTCCGGTATTCGCCTTCATCGGGATACTGGAGCCTGTACTCGGTCCCGGGCCCCACGGCGTTTTCGAACGCCTGCTGGAGCTGGCGGAACTCGCCGCCCGGGTTGGGCGGTGCCAGGACCTCCTGCGGAGAATGGAGACGGGACATCACAAAGATGAACGCTCCCAGCAGGAGAACGGCGGCGACCGAGATGAGTGTGACTCGTTTACTCAAAGGAACACCTTCCTAAAGTTTATGGTGGTCAGGCGGTGATGTTGGCGCGGACGGAATAGTTCCCGTAGGCCCAGCAGGTCTCAGAGGCGACTGCCGGGGTCAGGGTGAGCCGCACCAGACCGGGGGAAATCTCCTTGCCGGTCAGGTCCGCCGTGAATGTGATGGACTTCGCCGTCAGTTCGGCGAGGTCTTCTTCCGGACCGATGAGGGTGACCGTCATGGGCTCCGCAATGGGCCGGACGTCCAGTTCGGTCGCGTTGTTCGTGACTTTGATCTTCGGGGACCGGACTTCGAGGGTCCGGGTGGACAGGTTGCCCATCTCGATGGTCACATCGAAGGTGGCGTCTTCATTGAGGGGGATGCCCTCCGTCATGTCAGACGCTTTCAGGGTGAGTTCCGTGGTGCCGGATTCGACTTTGGAGAAGTCGATGGTGCCGACGGAGATCTCTTCCATATCGGCCAGCTTGTCCGGGTCGACCGCCACTTTCAGGAACGCGGGGCTCACCGTGACGCGGGGCGGCTTCCCGATGTAAGCCGAGGGCGTGTTGGAGAACGTGACCGTGGTGGGCAGTGTGGTGATCTGATAGACCGGGACGGTCACGGTAAAGTGATCCTCGGCATCCGTCTTGAGATACTTGATGGGGTTGTCGTTCTCGTCGACGATCGTGAGCGTGGCGTCGAAGGTCTCGGAGTTCTTCAGGTTGCCGGGCGTGTCCACATAGGCATAGACGTGGGCGATGCGGTCCACGAAGGTGGCCGGGCCGCTGACGGCGATGGACGTCTGAGACGGGAACGGGTCCTGGGTCACATATTTGGAAGTGTCCACCAGGTTCCCGGAGGAACGGACCACCGGTTCCACCGGCACGTCGACTTTCTTCGGTGTGTCGAAATAGACATCGACCGTATCTTCCGACTTGCTGACGATGGTGTAGTCGGGGTTCTCCTCTTTGGATGCCGCCCGGAGCTGCAGGGTGTACTTTCCGGGAGAGTCGACCGAGGTGGCGATGGCCGTGACCGTCAGGTCGTCCGGACTGAGGACGTTGTCCCCCACCTCATAGCGTTTGCCGGAGACGGTGACATCGACAAAGAGGTCTTCCGCGCCGAAAGCTTTGTAACCGAGCTGAGAAGGCATGCTCTCGTCCACTTCGACTTTGACGTCGCGGACCACCCGTTCCACGACAGGGGCCTCGTTGACCGAAACGGCCAGCCAGATGACCACTGCCAGAAGGAACGCGATGACTGCCAGGGCACGGGAATTGCCGAGAAGCGTGGAGACGCGGGCGCGTTTATTCGTGGTCGGCATCTGCGTCACCTCCCGTCGTTATTTCAGCATCGTCCTTTTTCTTTTTTCTGAATTTTCTGTCTTCTTTTTCATCCACGTCGATGAGGAACACATCGAGGAGCATTTCACGGACTTCCCCGTCCGTGAGGTCTCTGTGGAGGTTGCCGCCCTCCGCCATGGAGATGCTGCCGTTCTCTTCCGAGACGACCAGGATGTAGGCGTCGGACACTTCGCTCATGCCGATGGCCGCGCGGTGCCGGGTGCCCAGCTTTTTGCTGAAGTCCGTGTGGCGGCTGGTGAGCGGCAGGATGCAGCCGGCGGCGTAGAGCCGGTTGTTCCGGATGACCGTCGCGCCGTCATGGAGCGGAGACTTCGGGAAGAAGACGTTCTGGATGGCCTGGGAAGTGATGCGGGCATCGAGGATGGTGCCGGTATCGATGATCTCGCCGAGGGGCATGCCCCGCTCAAAAATGATGAGGGCGCCGATGTGTTCATCGCTCATCTCCTGGGCCGCTTTACAGACGGAGTTGATGCAGCGGGACATCTCCTCATTGTACTGGATGGCCTTCTGGGAACCGTTCCGGCTGAACAGCGAAGAGACGCGGAGGTAGCCCCGGCTGGTGCCGAGCTTCTCGAGCAGTTTCCGCAGTTCCGGCGCGAAGATGATGGCCAGAAGGATGAGGATGTTGTCGAACACCTTCCGGAACAGGAAGATGGACGCCTTCATGTCGAGCAGGGAGACCACGATGTAGGCCAGGATGAAGAAGACCAGACCTTTGGCGATGGTCAGCGCCCGGGAGTCTTTAATGACACTCAGAAGGCCGTAGACCAGCAGTGTGAGCAGGATGATGTCCAGCGTGTCACTGAGCCAGTCATAGGTTGAGAATATGCTGATGACCCGACTGAAGAGCGTCGAGAGATCAGACAGGATCGTCATAAAACCGTTCCTCCTATTTTCGTTCAGGTAAGGTCGTCAATGAGGGCAACTGCATGGGCGGAGATGCCCTCTTTTCGTCCGGTGAAGCCGAGGTGTTCCTCTGTAGTGGCTTTGACGTTCACACAGGAGAGGTCCACCCCGCAGGCATTGGCAATATTGGTTCTCATGTCGGCGATGTACGGCGCCATTTTCGGAGCCTGCGCGATGATGGTGGCATCGATGTTGCCGACTTTATATCCGTTTTCGTTCAGGCGGGCGACCACCTGCTTCAGCAGTTCCAGACTGTCCGCGCCGAGATAGCTGTCGTCCGTGTCCGGGAACATGCCGCCGATATCGCCGAGGGCGGCCGCCCCCAGCAGGGCATCGGAGACCGCGTGGAGCAGGACATCGGCATCGGAGTGGCCCAGAAGGCCCTTCTCATAGGGGATGTCGACGCCTCCAATAATGCACTTGCGGTTTTCCGCAAACTGGTGGACGTCGTAACCGTGGCCGATTCGCATGGAATGCCTCCTTCGTCTCTTACAGGGTCTCGATGTCGATGGACAGGATCTTGATGTCTTCGACAGGTTTGTCCTGGAAACCGGTGGGCGCCGCGGCGATGGCGTCGACGACGTCCATGCCCTCAAAGACCTGGCCGAAGACCGAGTGCTTGAAGTCCAGCCAGGGCGTGCCGCCGAGGGTCCGGTAGTTTTCCACGACCTCAGGGCTGAAGCCTCCGTCGGCGCCGAGCTGTTCCATCTGGCCCAGGAATCGGGGATCGATGTCGGAGCACTGGACGATGAAGAACTGGCTGCCGTTGGTGTTGGGGCCGGCATTGGCCATGCAGAGGGCGCCTCTGATGTTGTGGAGGTCCGGGTGGAATTCATCCTCGAAGGAATGGCCCCAGATGCTCTCGCCGCCGCGGCCGGTGCCCTTCGGGTCGCCGCCCTGGATCATGAAATCTTTGATGACGCGGTGGAAAATGATACCGTCATAATATCCGTTCTTGGCGTGGGTCGTGAAGTTTTCGAAGGTTTTGGGAGTCTCTTCCGGGAAGAGTTTGACTTTGATGCTCCCCATGGTGGTGTTGATGGTGGCAACGGTGTCGCCCGCTGCCGGGAGTGCGGTCTGATTGGCCATGATAGTCTCTCCTTTATTTCTTTTAAACGACGTCTGTTTCCAGACTGCGGTAAGTGGCGTCATATGCTGCGCTGAGGTCGAGCAGGTATTCGTCGACCAGGTCGAGCAGTTCGAGGTTGAACGGCAGGACACGGTTCAGCACCAGATGGTAGCGGGGCAGGACCATGCCTTCCGGGGCGGGTTCCTGGAACAGGTCTTCATACTCGAAGCCCTTCTCCGACGCGACCGCGCTGAATTCGAGAGCGGCCTTGCGGTTCGGGAACACGAAGTGGAACTTGATGGGACGCGGCTCGGAGCCGTCGTCTCCGTATCCGCGAAGCTTGCGGAGGATCTTCCCGTTTTCCACCTGCTTGAGCTGGATGGCGTTCGGGAACAGGAATTCCATATACTGGGAACCTTCCGGGTCGTACTGGATGGTGTACTCGGTGTGGCGGAAGGCGTTGCTGAAGCTCTCCTCCAGCATCTTCCCCGCGTTCTTCTGCTTGCGTTCCGGGATGTAGAAGATGAGGAAGGCCATGTTGGCGGAGGCGACGATGCCCGAGCCCACGAACCGGCCGTCGAGGTGCTGGCCCAGAATGGACCGGACGGTGGTGATGTGATTCCGTTCCGCATCGGAGATGAGGTCGGGATCGGAGGGGTCGGGGTAAACCTGGATCTGGATCTTCACACAGTAAGGGATGGCCCGGCAGGGCAGCTCCCCGGCAAAGTTCGTGTCACAGGAGATAAGAACCGGCTGGCCGGCGAAGCTGCCGGTGTAGTCTACAAAGTTGGAATCGGTGTTCGTACCGCTTCCGGTCAGTGCATCGAAAAAGCTCATTTGACAGTCCCCTTTTTCGGTATTTTTGCATTCATAATAGTTTACCACAATATAAAGGGTTTCTCAACCGCTGGCGGGCGGAAAAACAACTATATTTCGTGTATTTT
>CAJGDU010000059.1 GCA_904502175.1 Clostridiaceae bacterium | reverse complement strand
TTGTGTTTCGTTTTCGGATTTCGGAAAATTTTTTTTGAACTTTTTGCGCTTTTTTGCGGAAAACCCCGGATTTCGGCCTTTTTTGCACTTTTTCACATTTGTCGTCAAAAACGTCTAATAATATGTATTTCTATTATTGAATTCCGCACTTTTCTCTGTTAGAATTATCGGGAAAGATTAGGAGGAGTCTCCCCTCTCTCCGCGTCTGTCAGAAAATCTCATTAATATTGGAGGATTCTAGAAATGGGAGGATTACTTTATCTCATCCCGGTCGTGGGCCTCATCGGTCTGGCATATGCGCTCATCCTTTCCGCGCGTGTCAGAAAGGCTGACCCCGGCACCGAGAGAATGCAAGAAATCTCGAACCACATCCATGAAGGCGCTCTGGCGTTCCTGACTTCCGAGTACAAGATCCTGGCCATCTTTGTTGCCGTGTTCTTCCTCGTCATCGGTTTCGCCATCAGCTGGCCCACCGCGGTCTGCTTCATCGTCGGCGCCCTCTTCTCCGTCCTTGCCGGTTTCCTCGGCATGACGGTTGCCACCAGAGCCAACGTCAGAACGGCGAATGCTGCCCGTGAGAGCGGCATGAACAAAGCCCTGTCCATCGCCTTCTCCGGCGGTGCCGTCATGGGCATGTCCGTCGTCGGCCTCGGCCTCTTCGGCGTCGGCCTCATCTACGCCATCACCGGCCGTACCGACATCCTGTTCGGTTTCAGCCTCGGTGCTTCGTCCATCGCCCTGTTCGCCCGTGTCGGCGGCGGTATCTACACCAAAGCGGCGGACGTCGGTGCCGACCTTGTCGGTAAAGTCGAAAACAATATCCCGGAAGATGACCCCCGGAACCCGGCCGTCATCGCCGATAACGTCGGCGACAACGTCGGTGACGTCGCGGGCATGGGCGCCGACCTCTATGAGTCCTATGTCGGCTCCATCATCTCTTCCCTGTCCCTTGGTACCGTGGCCGCTGCCACCGGTATCGTCACCACCGTGGCCGGCAGACCTTACGGCGGAGTCGCATTCCCGCTCGTCCTTGCCGCCATCGGCATCATCGCTTCCATCATCTCCACCTTCTTCGTCCGCGGTAAAGATGGCGGCGACCCCAGCTTTGCCCTGAAGATCGGTGAATGGGTTTCCGCAGGTCTGACCGTCATCGGCGCGTTTGTCCTCTGCAAACTCTTCTTCGTCGGCCTTGGCCCCTTCTGGGCTGTCACTGCCGGCCTCGTCGTCGGTCTTGCCATCGGCACCCTGACCGAGTACTACACTTCTGACAAGTACAAGAGCGTTCAGAAGATCGCGGAGCAGTCCGAGACCGGCTCCGCCACCAACATCATCTCCGGTCTTGCGGTCGGCATGAAGTCCACCGCCATCCCGCTGCTGCTCATCGCCATCGGCATCCTCATCGCCTATGCGTCCTGCGGCCTGTACGGCATCGCTCTGGCAGCTGTCGGCATGCTTGCCACCACCGGCATCACTGTCGCGGTCGACAGTTATGGTCCCATCAGTGATAACGCAGGCGGCATCGCTGAAATGGCAGAACTTGACCCGTCCGTCCGTGCGATCACAGACCAGCTCGACTCCGTCGGTAACACCACCGCCGCTGTCGGTAAAGGCTTCGCCATCGGCTCTGCCGCTCTGACCGCCCTGGCTCTGTTCTCCACCTATACCCAGTCCATCGGCCTCACTTCCATCAGCCTGACCGACGCTCCGGTCGTCGCCGGTGTCCTCATCGGCGGAATGCTGCCCTTCCTGTTCTCCGCGTTCACCATGGAGTCCGTCGGTCGTGCAGCCAACAACATGATCGAAGAAGTCCGTCGCCAGTTCCGTGAGAAACCCGGCATCCTGGAAGGAACCGAGAAACCGGACTACAAGACCTGCGTCTCCATCTCCACGCAGGCCGCTCTGAAGGAAATGATCGTCCCCGGCCTCATCGCCGTCGCCGCTCCCCTTCTCTGCGGATTCATCCTTGGCCCCACCGCCCTCGGCGGCATGCTCGGCGGCGCGCTCGTCACCGGCGTCCTCATGGCCATCTTCATGGCGAACTCCGGCGGTGCCTGGGATAACGCCAAGAAGTACATCGAAACCGGTCACTTCGGCGGCAAGGGCTCCGAAGCCCATCACGCTGCTGTTGTCGGCGACACCGTCGGCGATCCGTTCAAGGATACTTCGGGTCCGTCCATCAACATCCTCATCAAGCTGATGACCGTCGTTTCCACCGTTTTCGCCACTGCCATCGCAGCGGTCGGAGGCATCTTCGGCTAAAGCCGGATACGACTGAAAACAAAACGCCTGTGCCTTGCGGCACAGGCGTTTTTATGCTAAAATGACTTTAATGGCTTAAAGTGAAATTGAGTCAGAAAATCAATGAAAAAGGGGTAATCAACTATGGCAGAAAAGAAAGGCTTCATCGCCGAATTCAAAGAGTTCATCATGAGAGGCAACGTCATGGACATGGCTGTCGGCGTTGTCATCGGTGCTGCCTTCACCGCGATCGTCAACTCTCTTGTCGAAGACATCCTCAACCCGCTCATCGGCCTGCTCGGCGGAGACGCGCTCGTTGACGGTGCCTCCTCTCTGAGCTACACCTTCGCGAACGGCATCACCATGAACTACGGCAACTTCATCGGTGCCATCATCAACTTCCTCATCGTCGGTTTCGTTCTCTTCCTTGTCGTCAAGGCATTCAACAAGGCCAGAAACGCGAAAGCGGAAGAAGAGGAAGAGCCCGCACCGTCTGCAGAGGCCGAGCTTCTCACCGAAATCAAAGATATCCTTGCCAAGAAATAAGGAAGTATACTTTCTATGAAAACACTCTACCTTGACTGTGGCAGCGGAGCCGCCGGAGACATGATCTCCGCCGCCCTCTGGGAAGTCACAGAAAACAAGGAGGATGTTCTGAAGGAAGTCAATGCCGCCGGCATTCCCGGTATCAAGACCTATGCCCTGCCTTCCCAAAAGCAGGGCATTTTTGGGACCCATTTCCGGGTGACCTACAACGATATTGAAGAGGAACCCAACGTCTTACCGAAAGATGCCATCGTGGAACTGACCCCTGAGGAAGACCTCAAAGTTTCCCATCATGACAAGCATCGTGACCACCACGCGCACGAGCACCACCACTCTTCCCTGGCCGATGTCAAAGACATCATCCGGAGCCTGAACGTCTCCGACCGGGTCAAGGAAGACGCGCAGAAAGTCTACGACATCCTGGCTGACGCGGAGAGCCATGTCCACGGCACCACCGTCAAAGAGATCCACTTCCACGAAGTGGGCAACATGGATGCCATCGCGGACATCGTCTGTGTCTGTCTGCTCATGGAAAAACTGGATCCGGACCAGGTCATCGCCTCCAGTGTCAACACCGGCACCGGAAAGGTGAAGTGCGCCCACGGCATCCTGCCCATCCCGGCGCCCGCCACTTCCTATCTGCTCCAGGGCATCCCCATCTACAATACCGGCGTCAACGGCGAGCTCTGCACACCCACCGGCGCCGCCCTCATCAAGTATTTCGCCGACTCCTTCGGCCCCATGCCCGTCATGAACATTGAGGACATCGGCTACGGCATGGGCACCAAGGACTACGAGACCGCCAACTACTTCCGCGCCTTCATCGGCGAGACGGACGAGGGGTTAGACCTTGCCAGCAGCGCGCCGCCGGTCCCGGCAAAGGGTCATGCCCACGAGCACCCGGTCGCATCCTCCGAGAAACAGCAGAAGGCCATCTCCAACCGCATTGCCCGGTCCATCGGCCACCTCGAGTCCGTCAAACGGATGGTGGACGGCAACCGCGACGCGGCCGACATCCTCATCCAGCTGGCGGCAGTGGAGTCGTCCATCGCCAGTACCTCCCGCGTCATCATCAAAGAGCACTTCAAAGGCGCGGTCGAGCACGCCGTCGACCGGCAGAGCGATGAGTCGCTGGAGAACCTCTACGGCATCATCGACAAGTTCATCAAATGACCCCTGACAATAAAAAAGACCTCCCCAAACGGGGAGGTCTTTTATCGTTATGATCCGTGTCCGCCGTAGCCTTCGCCGGTGTATCTCACACCGACCTTGCCGCGGTTCCACAGGAAGGCGGCAGCCCGGTCCAGGACGGCGCCAAAGGCGCGCTGCAGTGCCAGGGTGAATGCGTTGTTGCGGGAGCGGTACGGGACGCTGACAGAGCGCCAGGACTCATAGACATGGGCTTTGAACGCGTCAGGGTCTTTGATGACCGGCAGGTTCAGTTCGGTCGGGCCGGCCTCCGACGCCCGCAGGAAACCGGTGGCGAGGTCCGCTTCGGAAAGCGTGTACATCGCCCGGGTATCCTCAAAGTATTCCGAGTGCGCCAGATAGACGGCCGCCAGCACGTCCCAGTTGTAGAACCCTTCAATGCCGAAGATGGCTTCGTTGAGCCCGATGTAGAGATGGGTGCGGTCCCGGATGTAGTCCCCTACCGGTGTGCCGGCAGAATAGAGTTCGTTCCGGTACTCTTTCATCGTAAAGAGGACTTTCAGGCAGTTGTTGCCGGTGACAACCGTGACCGGACAGTCCGCCGTCAGCACCTGCAGAGATGCCCACGGGTCGCAGGAGAAGTTCAGCTCGTCCATTTTGTTCTTCGCGAAGACCAGCGGTTCCGTGATGCCGCCCATGAGGACCACTTCCTTTATCTTGGAGAAGAAGGAGGGGTCCTTTTTGACTGCGCCGCCGAGGTTCGTCAGCGAGCCGGTGGCCAGAATGGAAAGCTCTCCCGGATGGCGATTTGCCATCGTGACGAGGAAGTCCGCGGCATCGCTCTCGTATACACCTGGTGCATCGCCGCCCCGGCGGACCGGGATGTCCTCCCGGCCGAGGTCCTTCAGCTGCCGCAGGGTGGACTGATAGACGGTCTCTTCCCTGCTGTTGCCGTAAGTCGTGGTGACCCCGAGCAGTTCGACCGTCTCGGACTGTGACAACAGATAGAGGAAGGCCAGTCCGTCGTCCACGTCGCTGAACCGGACGCCGATGGTGTTGTCAAAATCATAAATGACGTGTTTCATGGTAAATCCTTTCAGAAAGAGGAAAACGACCCTGCGGGTAGCGGGTCGTTTTCCTCAAGCTTTGGATATTTATGGAGAGTGTGTCTCTCTTGTTTTGGATCTGCCGTTCGGGGCAACAGACCCATAAGAGACAATTAAATTGTATTCAACCAAAGCCGATTCGTCAACCCTTTTCGGTAACTTTCTGCGTTCTACTTTTTTAACATTTCCAAACCGCTTACAGGATTGCGGTTTTCACCGTACGGGTACAGTCGTAACGGTTTTTCCAGGCCTTCGGCGTGCTGCCAAGCACGTTTTCAGGCGGAAGGCTCTCAGAGGTGACCACCGGACCGTAGAGCAGGTCCAGGATATGCCATACCTTTCCCCCGCCTGTCGCCAGCATGGAGCGGCAGGTGCCGCAGTAGACGACGATGTGGTCAGAAGGAAGCGTCTCCAGACGCCGCTTCACAGCCGCCTTCGCCACCTCCGGGTTCCCGTCGTTCACCATGCCTCCGGCGCCGCAGCACAGGGTCTTTTCCCGGGAAGCCTCCGCCTCCCGCACCTTGTAGCCGAGTTCCTCCATGAGCCAGCGGATGCCGTCGTGGATGGCGGTGTCATACCGGGCCGAACAGGAGTCGTGGATGGTGAAGACCACGTCGCTGTCCTTCGCCTTTCCGCGACACTCCTCCGGAATGCCGATTTCCGGCAGCACTTCCCAGAGCGAGCGGACCGGGAGCATCAGGTTTTCGGTCAGGACCTTTTTGCAGTTCTGGCAGGCGGTGATGACCTCCTCTGTCCCGAGGGCACGGAAATCATCTTCCAGAGACGTGATGCGTTTCTGGAACAGTTCCTCCTGCCCCATGTTCTTTGTCGGCAGCCCGCAGCACTTCTGCACGGCACTCATGCCGGGCAGCTGCGCATTCAGCCACTCGAGTGTCTTCCCCACTTCTTCCGGTGCGGAAGAAGAGAGACTACAGCCCGCGAGGAAGGTCCGGGTCTTCCCCTCTTTGCTGCTCCCCGCTTTCGCGGTAAAGGGCGCGGAAAACCCGAAGGTCTGATGGAACCGGGTGGAACGGTGTCCGGGCATGGGCGATTTGCCCCCGTTTGCCTTCACAAAGTCTTTCCGGGCCTCCGTGAAGAGCCAGGGCAGCGGGAACTGCTTCGGACAGACAGTCTCGCAGAGCCCGCAGGTGAGGCACGAATAGGCCAGCGCCGGGTCCGGCTCTGTGAAGTACCGCTCCATGAGAGACCCCGGGTCATCCCCGAAACGGGACATCATGGGACAGACTTCCATACATCGCCCGCAGTGTTCCCGCAGGCAGTTTTTCGAAATGAGTCCGGCGCAGAGCCCGACCTCTTCCGAAAAGGTGACAGGACGCATGTTACGACCTCCGTAAAGATAAACTCTCCATAAGAAACTTGAAAAAAGCGCAGGACCGGTTTAACGGCCCCGCGCCATTA
Source organism: Clostridiaceae bacterium (assembly GCA_904502175.1). Classification (GTDB taxonomy): domain Bacteria; phylum Bacillota; class Clostridia; order Oscillospirales; family Acutalibacteraceae; genus RUG420. The sequence goes on along the minus strand of CAJGDU010000059.1, from coordinate 440 downwards.
TACAATGATTGTTTTATTCGCCGCAATAGCCCTTGCGGATGGCATCGTAGCGCTTCTGGTTGACGCCCATGTCGGCATAGCCGATGCGGGAGTTGGAGCGGAATTCGATCTGCTGTTTGGCGTCGTCGAAATAGAACTCCACGTCGTCTTTGAACTTCATGCCGTTCGAGATGAAGATGACATAAAGATAGTTGTCTTCCTGTTTCTGGACCTTGATGTTGTCGGGCAGGGCGGCGAGGACCGCTTTGATCTTCGCATAGCTGGCCTCTCTGGTGCCGATGTAAGGCAGGGGCTCGACCAGTTTTTTCTTCTGGCTGGTCTGGGTGGAGACGCCGTTGGGCGTGGAGGGCAGTTCCTGGAACTTGCCGTCCTTGACGCCGGTCCACAGATGCAGCGGGTTTCTGCACATCATGTCGATGGGTAAGCTGAGAATGCTCATA
>CAJGDU010000058.1 GCA_904502175.1 Clostridiaceae bacterium | reverse complement strand
CAACAAAAAAGAAAAACGAATCGTCTAAAATCGTGCCATACGCCAAACCTCCCAAAAACAGCCCTGTCGGGCATCTGGGTCCCGCCCACGATTTTATCCGATTGTTTTTCTCTTTTTTATTCTTTCTGATTCAGTATCTCTCTTACCGGGACGCCGGCTTTTTGGGCAAGCTCCCGGGCACTTTCGAATTCGATGGTGGTCTTTTCGATGTCATCAAACGTCAGTTTCTTCGCGGCGACGGGACCGTAGGGCGTGTCGACGGTGACGGCTTCCCGGTCCATGATGACGCGGTCCTGCAGGGACACGCGCATGCCGATGGCGCTGGTCTCCCGGAAGATGATGCGGACGCAGGCGTCTTTCACGTCTTCCTTGCACATGACGGAGAGCGCGTAGGCCGGCCTCCCCTTCTTCATGAAGATGGGCGTGTACCAGACGTCTTTCGCGCCGGCGGCAAAGAGCTGGTCCATGCAGTACGCGAGGACCTCACCGGTGCAGTCGTCGAGGTTGGTTTCCAAAAGATAGATCTGATCGGTCATGACTTCTCCCCCTCTACGGTCTGGCGATTGATCTTCCCGGCCATGAAGCCCGCGCCGAAGCCGTTGTCGATGTTGACGACCGCGGTGCCGGCGGCACAGGAGTTGAGCATGGCGAGCAGCGCGGAGAGGCCGCCGAAGTTGGCGCCGTATCCGACACTGGTGGGAACGGCCACGACCGGGGCATTCACGAGCCCGCCGATAACACTGGCCAGAGCGCCTTCCATGCCGGCGACCGCCACGACGGCGTTGGCCTTTCGGATGTCGTCCACCTGGTCGAGCAGCCGGTGGAGCCCGGCGACGCCGACGTCATAGTAGCGATGCACTTCCGCGCCGCACATATCGGCGGTGATGGCCGCCTCTTCCGCGACGGGGATGTCGGTGGTACCGGCCGTGCAGATGGCCACGTTGCCGATGTGTTCCTTCGGCTCGCCGACGGTGATGACCCGGGCCGTCTCGTGGTAGACCGCGTCCGGCAGGAGGGCCTTCACGGCTTCATAGTGCTCCGCGTCCGCCCGGCTGCCGAGGACCAGACCGCTGTGGTCATAGATGGCCTGCATGATATGGGCCACCTGGTCCGGGGTCTTCCGTTCACAGTAGACCACTTCCGGGAACCCGCTGCGCAGCACGCGCTGATGGTCGACCTTCGCGTAGGAAAGGTCTTCATAGGGCAGGCGATTCACTTCTTTGATGGCGGCGTCAACGGACAGGGTCCCGTCCGCCACCTGCGCCAGCAGTTCTTTCAGTTCCATTCTCTCACCCGTTTTCGTCCGTAAGGCAGCTGCTGTCGAGCACTTCGTACATGCGGAAGAAACTCTTCAGATCCTTCAGGATATTGTCTACGCCGCCCGGCGTGTTGCTTTCGATGTTGAGGGGCATGACCGGGTCGTGCACCGAGAGCCGGAGCAGGAACCAGCCGTCCACCTCCGGTTTGGAGGCCCGGATGCCTTCGTGGTTGTCCGGCGCCACTTCATAGTCGTCGGAGTTCGTGACCAGGTCGGCAAGGTCCGCGATGACCTGTTCCCCGATGTCCCGGAAGTTCTCCGGGAGGATCTTCAGGCGGTATTCCGCCTCTTCCGCCGGCTCTTTCAGGTCGGCGATGAGGTCGCCCAGTTTGCGGCCGTCCCGCTGCAGCTGGGCCGCCTTGATGACGATGCGGGTGGCCAGGTACGCGCCGTCGTCGAGATAGTAGTTCTCCCGCATGGCCGCGTGGCCGGAGGTCTCGATGGCAAGGGGCGCGTTCGTGCACTCCTCGAGATTCAGCCGTTTGGCCTCGTTGATGACGTTGCGGTAGCCTCTCTTGAACCGGTGGTGTACCCCGCCGAGGGTCTCTTCGATAAAGGTCTTGAGCCCGGAGGAGGTGACAGAATCGGTGACGATGGTGCCGCCTTCGTTCTCCTCCAGCGCAATGGCAGCAGCTAAAGCGATGAGCGCGTTGCGGTTGATCTCCCGACCGTTCTCGTCCACACAGGCGGAACGGTCCACGTCCGTGTCGAAGATGATGCCGAGGTCGCAGCCGTTGGCCAGGACCGTTTTGGAGATGGCGTCCATGGCGGTCTTGTCCTCAGGGTTCGGGACGTGGTTCGGGAACATGCCGTCCGGCTCCAGGAACTGGCTGCCGGTGATGTCCGCGCCCAGCGGCTCGAGGACTTTGGTGGCATAGAACCCGCCGGCGCCGTTGCCGGCATCGACCGCTATCTTGAAATCGCGCAGCGGGCGCGCGTAGTCGTCCGCGTTCACTGCTTCGCAGATCATGTTGCGCAGGAGTTCCGCGTAGTTGTTCATGTAAGGCGTGTCCGTCACGGTGCCGGGCACTTCCGCCGGCTCTTTCGGCGCGTTCTCCGCAAGGTTCAGGATGTCAGCCACGTCGGCGCCTTCGATGCCGCCGGCCTTCGTGAAGAACTTGAAGCCGTTACGGTTGAAGGGATGGTGGCTCGCGGTGATCTCGACCGCGGCGTCGCAGTCGAAGTTGACCGTCGTCATGAACATGGCGGGCGTGGAAGACAGACCGCAGGACTTGACGTTGATGCCCGCTTCGGTCAGTCCGGCCACCAGAGCGGCGGTCAGACGGTCCGCGGAAATGCGGGAGTCGTGCCCCACGGCGACCGTATAGGCGGTCCCGTGGGCCGGAGTCGTCTTCTCCTCCAGCCAGTAGGCAAACCCGTATCCAATGTTTTTCGCGACCTCATCGGTCAGCTGGACCTCCTGTCCGGGGACGCCTTCGGCGGCGACGCCGCGGATGTCGGACCCGCTTTTCAAAACCTGATAAGACTGAGCTAGCATAACAAACCTCATGATTCTCTGGAAGAGACTTCCAGGTAATGGCCGGTGCATACAAAACCGAGCCGTTCGTAAAACGCCTGTTTTTCAGGGCGGCACAGGAGAAAGACCCTGCGTTCCGAAAAGGCGTCGCAGAGGACCCGCAGACAGGTGGACGCGTAATGGCGTCCCCGCTCGTCCGGGACCGTGGCCACCGCACCCAGATAGACCGCGCCGGGCAGAATGGAAAGGGCCGCGGCGGTGGCGACAGGGCGGTCTCCGCGTGTGAGCAGTGCCGTCTCCGCCGTGTTGTGACGGACCCGGTGGGACAGGTCCGTGAGAAAGGCGCTGTAGTCGGCCCCGGCAAAGTCCGGATGGCTTTCCGAGACCACTTCGTAGAACTCCCGGAAGCGGTCGTTGCGGACCACCGTCAGTGAATCGCCCGTGGAGACCGGGACCGCGGTGCAGTCCCCGCCCCGCTTCAGTTCCATGACACAGCCCTCTTCCCCCTGCGCGGCAAATGCCTGCAGCAGTTCCGACGGACCGTTCAGAGAACCCGGGGCAACGGCCTTCAAAAAGGCGATGAGTTCCTCCGTGTCGGCGTCCTCCCGTCCGCAGACGGCAAGCGCGCCGTAGTACTGTGACAGGAAGGCCGTGAGCTCTCCCGCTTCGTTCCGCTGTTCCCAGACAGACACGAAGTCGTACCCGGGTCCGTAGGACAGGACCGGGCCGATGGCCTTGAGGCCGAAGACGCTGTCTTTGCAGAAAGACAGGTACTCGGGCCAGAGGGCCGACGTGAGTTTCTCGATGGAACGGATCATATTCTGGACTCCTGTCGGGTTTTTTCCATTTTAACATAAAAAGACACCCCGGGGACAGGCCGGGGTGCCATTCGTTTCTAAATTGTAACTAATGTTACCGGGTGGGCAGGACCTCGAGGATCTTGTCCGCCATGTAACGGTTGCCCGCCGGAGTGGCGTGCGGATTGAAGCCGCTGTTGTCCATGGACATGAACTCGTACATGGGGATGCACATGTGGTCCATGATCATCTCGTAGTCCGTGACGTCGGCATAGAAGTACTGACCGGGTTTCTTGTACTGCCATGCCTGACGGATGGGCTCGTAGAAGAAGTCGTACATGACGCCGGTGACGTTGGCGATGGGGTTCTCCGAGACATGGACGAAGTTCGGCAGCGTGAGGGTGCCGACCATGGGAACGTCGACCTGGACCGGAGCGTCCATCCACTGGAGCTTCAGAGAGCCGGAGCGGACGCCGGGCGTGAGGTTCAGCGCGCGGAACGAGTTGCCGCTGGCGAGACAGACGACGGTGACGTCGGGGTTCATCTTGAAGATGGCATCGATGATGGCGTTATAGTTGTCCTGATAGGCCAGGAAGTATGTGGCAAGGTTGTCGATCCAGCAGCCCCAGAAATAGGCCCAGAGCTGGGGGTTCTCGGCGAAGCCCGCCAGATAGAACATGGCGTTGCGGGCAACACAGCCCCAGGAGCCGTACTTTGCAAGCTCTTCCGCCAGCGTGGTCCGGGGGTCTACGCCCACGACCTGACCGTATTTCGCGATCTCATAAATGAGCGCGATGCTGCTGTACCAGGTGTCGTTGACACCGAGGTCCACGGTGATGAGGTCGGCCTTGGCGACCGCGTTGCGGATATGGGTCCTCTGCTGCTGTAAGACCTTGGGAGAATAGGCACCGTAGGAGAAGTTCTCCAGCTGGTTGATCTCCCAGTCGCGGACCTGATAGTTGTCACAGAAGACATAGCGGAAAATGGAAGACGTGAAACCGGGGTAAGCACACGGATAGTAGTTGCCCTTGGTTTTCGCGCCGACCTCTCTCGCGATGTAGTAGCCGTAAGAATCTTTGATGTCCTTGCCGTAGACGATGAGACTGCCTTTTCCCTTTTCGATATAGTTCGGCAGGCCGAACCCGGAAGCGACACTGTCCCCCAGGCAGACATAAGTCGGATACTGTTTGACATTGTAACGGTTGGCCGCAAAAGAACTGACCGCCACAACGGAAACCATCATTGCGCAGAGCATGAACACGGCAATGATCTTTTTCATGGTCCTTTTCATTCTTTTCTCACTCCATTTGCTTGGGATTTTTGTCTGTGTTGTGTTTGTGGAAAGAATTTCACAAAATAATTATATATACTTAGAATGCAAAATAGCAAGAGAAACGTTTCATAAAGTGAAACTTTTTTATAAAGAAAACCAAAATAAATCGCCAAAATTTACATATGTCAATGGAAAAACAAAAAAACGCCCCGAAAAACGGGGCGTTTTGATGACTGGTATTCTGTTTACCGGGTGGGCAGGACCTCGAGGATCTTGTCCGCCATGTAACGGTTGCCCGCCGGCGTGGCGTGCGGATTGAAACCGCTGTTGTCCATGGACATGAACTCGTACATGGGAATGGTGAAGTGGTCCATGATCATCTCATAGTCCGTGACATCGGCATAGAAGTACTGGCCGGGCTTCTTGTACTGCCATGCCTGACGGATGGGCTCGTAGAAGAAGTCGTACAGGACGCCGGTGACGTTGGCGATGGGGTTCTCGGAGACATGGACGAAGTTCGGCAGCGTGACAGTGCCGATGCCGGGGATGTCGACCTGGACCGGAGCGTCCATCCACTGGAGTTTCAGAGAACCGGAGCGGACACCGGGGGTCAGGTTCAGCGCACGGAAGGAGTTGCCGCTGGCAAGACAGACGACCGTGGCGTTCGGATTGATCTTGAAAATGGCATCGATGATGGCATTGTAGTTGTCCTGATAGGCCAGGAAGTAAGTAGAGAGGTTGTCGACCCAGCAGCCCCAGAAGTAGGCCCACAGGTCGGGGTTCTCGGCAAAGCCCGCCAGATAGAACATGGCGTTGCGGGCGACGGTGCCCCAGGAGCCGTACTTGGCCATCTCTTCCGCCAGCGTGGTCCGGGGATCGATGCCCTGGATAGTGCCGTACTTGGCGATCTCATAGATGAGCGAAATGGTGCTGTACCAGGTGTCGTTGACGCCGAGGTCCACGGTGATGAGGTCAGAGTACGCAATGGCATTGCGGATATGCTGCTTCTCTCTCGCGAGGACGGCAGGCGTGTAAACGTTATAGGAGAAGTTCTCCAGCTGGTTGATCTCCCAGTCGCGGATCTGATAGTCGTCGCAGAGGACATAGCGGAAAATGGAAGACGTGAAGCCGGGGTAAGCGCAGGGATAGTACTTGCCGTTCGCTTTCGCGCCGACTTCTCTCGCGACATAGTAGCCGTAAGAATCTTTGATATCCTTGCCGTAGACGACCAGCTTTCCGCCGCCTTTTTCCGCATAGTTCGGCAGACCGAACCCGGAGGCAACGCTGTCGCCCAGGCAGGTGTAGACCTTGTACTGTTTGACGTTATAGCGGGTGGCCGCAGAAGCGCTGATGGCAAGGACAGAGACCATCATGACGACAAGCATGAAAACGGCAACCACTTTTTTCAGTGTCTTTTTCATTCGTTTCACTCCAACTGTCAGGATTTTTGTCTGTGTGTGTCAGTGTTTGGTTGTGTACAGTTATCGACAATGACCATTATATATAAAACAGGTGTCAGATTTCAAGTGAAACGACCGATTTTTTAAACCATTAAGTTACTAAAGTTACGAAAAACGCTCCGGAAAAACCGGAGCGTTAAGCCAAAGTTTACGTTTGTAAAGTTACCGTCTGGCCGGAAGGACCTTCTCCACGCAGTCGGCAATGTAGCGGCTGCCCTTCAGGGTCGGATGCGGGTTGAATCCGGAGTTGTCCAGAGACATGAACTCATACATGGGGACGGAGAAGTCGCGCTTGATGAGCTCATAGGCAGAGACGTCGGCATAGTAGTAGCGGCCGGGCAGTTTCTGCTCCCAGATCTTGCGGACGGGCTCATAGAACAGGTCGTACAGGCCCTGGGTCGTACCGGCGACCGGGTTCTCGCTGACATGGATGCAGTCCGGAAGGACGAATTTGCCGATGTAGGGCAGTTCCACTTCGGAAACGTTGTTCGCCAGTGTGATCTTGTAGGAACCGGACTCCACACCGGGGGTGAAGTTCAGATACTTGAAGGAGTTGGCGCTGGACAGACCGACGATGGTGCAGTGTCTGTTGAGCCGGGTGATCTCCTGAATGATGGCGTTATAGTTCTGCTGATACTGGAAGAAATAGGTGGACAGGTTGTCGATCCAGGCAGACCAGAACTTGGCCCAGAGGTCGGGGT
>CAJGDU010000057.1 GCA_904502175.1 Clostridiaceae bacterium | reverse complement strand
TTTCCGCTCAGGACATAGGAGCCCGCAATGGTGCCCGCCGAAGAGATCTTGAAGACGTTCCGGACTTCGGCGCGGCCGATGTCCACGTCTCTGTACTTCGGCGCGAGCATGCCCTTGATGGCGTCCTCGACGTCGTTGATGCAGTCGTAGATGACGCGGTAGGTACGGATCTCGACACCGTCCCGCTCCGCGTTGGTGACGGCTTCCGCTTCCGGACGGACATTGAAGCCGATGATGATGGCGTTGGAGGCGTTGGCCAGCATGACGTCGGAGTCGACGATGCCGCCGACGGCGCCGTGGATGACACGGACGCGGACCTCATCGTTGGACAGCTTCTCGAGGCTCTGGCGGACGGCTTCCACCGAACCCTGGACGTCTGCCTTGACGATGATGTTGAGCTCTTTCAGCTCGCCTTCCTTGAGGGACGCGAACAGGTTGTCGAGGGTGACTTTCTGCTGCGCGTTGAACTGCTCTTCCTTGATGCTCTGCTTTCTCTGCTCGACCAGCTCTCTCGCGAGCTTCTCGTCGGAGACGGCGTCGAACGCATCGCCCGCCTGGGGGACTTCCGCAAGACCGGTAACTTCCACAGGGACAGACGGACCGGCTTCTTTCTGCTGCTGACCGCGCTCATTGGTCATGACGCGGACACGGCCGACGGCGGTGCCGGCGACGACGATGTCAGAGGAGTGGAGCGTACCGTTCTGGACCAGCAGCGTAGCGACAGGGCCGCGGCCCTTGTCGAGTTTCGCCTCAATGACGACACCCTTGGCGGCACGGTTCGGGTTGGCTCTCAGCTCGAGCATTTCGGCCACCAGCAGGACAGACTCCAGTAACTGGTCGAGGTTCATGCCGGTCTTGGCGGAAACCGGGACACAGATGGTGTCGCCGCCCCACTCTTCGGGGACGATCTCGTGCTCGGTGAGCTGCTGCAGGATGCGGTCCGGAGACGCATCGGGCTTATCCATTTTATTGATGGCGACGACCATGGGGATGTTCGCGGCCTTCGCGTGGTTGATGGCTTCGATGGTCTGCGGCATGATACCGTCGTCCGCCGCGACGACCAGGATGGCGATGTCGGTGGCCATGGCGCCGCGGGCGCGCATTTCGGTGAACGCCGCGTGACCGGGCGTGTCGAGGAAGGTGATGTTCTTGCCGTCGATGTTGACGCGGTACGCACCAATGGCCTGGGTGATACCGCCGGCCTCGCCGGCCGTGACGTTGGAGTTCCGGATGGCGTCGAGGATGGACGTTTTGCCGTGGTCGACATGGCCCATGACGCAGACGACCGGGTCTCTCGGAAGCAGGTCTGCCTCTTCGTCTTCGGTGTCATCGATGATCTGGTCCTCGATGGTGACGACGACGCGTTTTTCAACGTGGGCACCGAGCTCTTCCGCCACGATGGAGGCGGTGTCGAAGTCGATGACGTCGTTGATGGTGGCCATCTGGCCGAGGGCAAACAGCTTCTTGATGACTTCCGCCGCGGTCATGCGCAGTTCGGAGGCCAGTTCGCCGACCGTGATCTCCTCGCCCACCTGGACGGTGATCTGCTTCTTGGCGCGCTCGGCGGCAATCCGCTTCAGACGCTCCTGCTCGGTCTCGCGTTTCCGGGACCGGACACCGCGCTGTTTGCGGTACTGCTTGGACTTCTGATTGAGCTTCTGACGGGTGTTGTTGACCCGGTCGTTCTGCCGCTGCTGCGGGGCGATCTGCTCATATTTCTCGTTGTATTTCTCGAGGTCGACGTTCTGGGTGCGGGTGTCGATGGTCCGCTTTTCGCCCCGGGTACGGGCCTGCTGCTGACCGTCTTTGTTCTTCTTTTCCCGCTTCTGGAACGGATGCGGATCGGCGTCGACTTTCGGCTTCGCGGGCTGGGCCGGCTTCTCTTTCTTCGCCGCCTCTTTCCCCTTCTTCGCAGCCGGTTTTTCGGCTTCCTTCGCGGGTTTCTTCGCGTCGGCCTTCTTCTCGTCCGCCGCCTTTTCCTTCTTGGGAGCCGGCTTTTTCTTCGGCGCCGGTCTCTCGTTCTGCATGGCAAAGTAGGCGTCAAAGTTCTCGACCTGGTTGTTCTGCGTGATGTACTCGAACAGAGTATTCAGCTCTTCCTCTTCCAGGACCGTCATGCTCTTTTTCGGCTCTTCATAGAACTTCGCCAGCAGCGCGACGACATCTTTGGTGTTCTGGTCGAAATCTTTCGCGACCTCGTGTACTCGATATTTAATGACCATTAAATCTTGTCCTCCTTCGACAGAAGCTCCTGGAGCTTCGAAGCAAATCCGGCGTCCGTCACGGTGAATACCGCGCATTTTTGCCCGGTCGCCGTCTGTATCTCTCTCATTGTGCAGTCCAGCTCGAAGAGCGGGACCTGCCGACCGTCATATCGAACGGTCTCTCTGAATTCCTGTTTGAGCCGCTCCGAAGCATCGTTCGTAAGGAAGCACAGCTTCGCTTTTCCTTTGGCGATCGACTCGAATGCGGCGTCATGGCCTCCGACGAACTTTCCGGCCCGCCGGGAGAGGCCCAGCATGTTAAGGACCTGTGAGTTCATCGTTTTCCAGTTCCGCCTCCATCCGGTCATATAGCTCAGGGGGAACCGCCATGGAAAACTCCCGTTCGATGCGATGTGCCTTCCGGGCCTTCCGGAGACACTCGGCGTCTTTGCAGACGTAGGCGCCCCGGCCGGGCTTCTTTCCGGTCAGGTCGAGAGAGACTTCTCCCTCTTTGTTCTTGACGACCCGCACGAGAGAAGCCTTGGGCTTCATCTCCATGCAGCCGACACAGCGCCGCATCGGGGTTTTCTTAGGCATTGTTCCACCTCTTCTGGTTGATTGGTTTCTATCTTATTCCTCGGTCTCTTCGACCTCTTCCTCGAACTCCTCCGTCTCCGGCAGGGATTCCATCTTTCCGCTGACGGGGTTGATATCGATCTTCCAGCCGGTCAGTTTCGCGGCAAGGCGGGCATTCTGGCCCTTGTTGCCGATGGCGAGGGACAGCTGGTCGTCCGGGACGATGGCCCGGCAGGCCTGCTCTTCCTCATCGAGGATGATGACATCGACCACGTCGGCCGGTGCCAGGGCGTTCGAAATGAACTTGGCGGGGTCTTCATCGTAGGGCACGATGTCGATCTTTTCGCCGTTGAGCATGTCGACGATCTTGCCGACACGGGCGCCGCGGGAACCGATGCAGGCACCGACCGCGTCGACCTTTTCGTCGGAGCTGGCCACCGCGATCTTCGTGCGGGAGCCGGCTTCACGGGCCACTTCCTTGATCTCGACCGTGCCTTCAGAGATTTCGGGCACTTCGGTCTCGAAGAGGCGGCGGACCAGACCGTGATAGGTCCGGGAGATGAGGGCCTTCGGGCCCTTTTCGGTCTCTTTGACGTCCACGACATAGACCTTGATGAGGTCGCCGTCATGGAGCTCTTCTCCGGGGATCTGCTCGCCCTTCGGCAGGACGGCTTCGGCGCGGCCGATCTCGACGGTGGCGTTGCCGTTGACGGGGTTGATGTTGGACACACGGGCCGTCACGATCTCCTGGTTATGGGTTTTGAACTCTTCCATGTTCCGGCCGCGCTCCGCGTCGCGGATGCCCTGACGGATGACATGTTTCGCCGTCTGGGCGTCGATGCGGCCGAAGTTCTTCGTGTCCAGCGGGATCTCGATGATGTCGCCGGGCTTCGCGGTCTTCTTGTATTTCTTTGCGGCCTCGACGAGGATGTCTTCATCTTCATCGTCGATGACCTCGACCACGTTCTTCCGAAGATAGACGTTCAGCTCTTTCTTTTCGGGGTCGATGTCACAGAACACGACATCTTTTCCGTTGTGGTTTCTCTTTTCCGCGACGACGAGCGCGTTGGCGATCTTCTCGTAGAGGAACTCCACGGGGATGCCCTTTTCGGCTGCCATCAGCTGTACGGCGTCAAAAAACTCCTGATTCATGGTTGGTTACGCTTCCTTTCTATCTTTTCAGCCTGCGTACGAATCGAAATCGTCCAGTTTGACATAAGAGGCTTCTTTTTTATTGAAGACGAAGGACTTCTCCTCCGTTTTGAGGGTGATGTTCCCGTTGTCATAATCTTCGAGGGTGCCTTTCCACTCCCGCTGTCCGTCCAGCGGACGGATGAGCTTCACCATGACGGGAGCGCCCAGGAACTGCTCGAAGTGTTCATCTCTGGTCAGCGGCCGTTCCGCTCCGGGAGAGGATACTTCCAGCGTGTAGCTGACTGAGATGGGGTCGGCTTCGTCCAGCGGACCGTCGATGGCGTGGGTCATATCGACACAGTCGTCGATGGAAACGCCTTCGTCTTTGTCGATGAAGATCCGCAGATAGTGCTCGGCGCCCTCCTTGACGAACCGCACGTCCCAGATGCGAAGTCCCAGCTCTTCCGCCAGGGGTTCCGCGATCTTGCGGACGATGGCCGTCACGTTGCCGCCGTGCTTTTTGTTGGCCATAATGTGTCTCCTTCTGTACTTTTTTAAAAAAATACATAAACAATGAAGAGCGGCGGAGCCACTCTTCATTACAACTTACATTCAAACTTACTGCATTAGTTTAGCACGAGCCGGTCGGGAAAGCAAGCTTTTTCTTTATAAGTAAATAATCGTTCTTTAATAAGCTTTTCCCCACAGGACCATGGTGCGGGCCGGTCTGCCGCAGCAGACGCAGACGTCGGAGACCTCCTCCTGCGCGAAGGGGATGCACCGGGAACCGGCGCCGGTCTCTTCCTTGACCTTGTCCTCGCACTCCTCGCTGCCGCACCACATGGCGTGGATGAAGCCGTCGCCCTTTTCTTCGAGCGCTTTGTTCATCTCGTCGATGGTCTTGCAGCGGTAGGTCTTCTTCTCGCGGTTTTCCAGGGCGTTCTGATACATGCCGTCCCGGACCTCGGTGAGCTTGTCCGCCACGGACTGCTCCAGGTCGTCGAGCGAGACGAAGCTCTTCTCCCGGTTGTGACGGGTGACGAGGACGCACTGGTTCTGCTCGATGTCCCGCGGGCCGACTTCGATGCGGACCGGGACACCCTTCATCTCATATTCGGAGAACTTCCAGCCGGGGCTGTTGTCGGTGTCGTCGAGCTTGACCCGGATGCCGGCTGCCTTCAGGCGGTCGCGCAGCTCCGCAGCCTTTTCGAGGACGCCTTCCTTGTGCATGGCCACCGGGACGATGACCGCCTGGATGGGCGCCACCGCCGGGGGCAGGCAGAGACCGTTGTCGTCGCCGTGCGCCATGATGATGGCGCCGATGGTGCGGGTCGTCATGCCCCAGGAGGTCTCGAACGGATACTGCAGCTGGTTGTCTTTGTTCTGGAACTGGATGTCAAAGGCCTTCGCGAACCCATCGCCAAAGAAATGGGAGGTGCCCGCCTGCAGGGCCTTGCCGTCGTGCATGAGCGCCTCGATGGCATAGGTGGCTTCGGCGCCGGCGAACTTGTCGCTCTCGGTCTTCTTGCCGCGGACCACGGGGATGGCCAGGTCCTTCTCATAGAAGTCCGCGTAGATGTTCAGCATGCGCTCGGTCTCTTCCACGGCCTCTTCCGCGGTCGCGTGGAGGGTATGGCCCTCCTGCCACAGGAACTCGCGGGAGCGCAGGAAGGGACGGGTGGTCTTTTCCCAGCGCACGACGCTGACCCACTGATTGTAGAGCTTGGGCAGGTCGCGGTAGGACTGGACGATATCTTTCCAGTGGTCGCAGAACAGAGTCTCGGAGGTCGGACGGACGCAGAGCCGCTCTTCCAGCTGCTCGCTTCCGCCGATGGTGACCCAGGCGCACTCGGGCGCAAAGCCTTCCACGTGGTCTTTCTCTTTGTCCAGAAGGCTCTCCGGGATGAACATGGGCATGTTGACGTTCACGTGCCCGGTCTCCTTGAAGTAGCCGTCGAGGATGCTCTGGATGTTTTCCCAGATGGCATAGCCATAGGGGCGGATGACCATACATCCCTTGACGCTGGTGTAGCTTACCAGTTCTGCCTTCTTGCAGATGTCGGTATACCATTTGGCGAAGTCCACGTCCATGGACGTGATGTCTTCCACCATTTTCTTCTGTTTGGCCATGGTTTTTCTCCTTCAGATAACTCACAGATGATTCGCTTAATTATATAGTAAGACAGTCCGTTCGTCCAGTCCAAAAAAGAAGGCCCGCGCAGGACGCGGACCTTGGGTTCCATATTCCGGTGTCGGTTACTCCACCAGGTTTTCGATAAAGCGGACTGCGTCCCCTACCGTCCGGATCTCGTCGGCGGCATCGTCGGGGACTTCGATATCATATTCCTCTTCGACGGACATGATGAGGTCGACGAGCTCGATGCTGTCGGCGCCCAGATCTTCCAGCAGAGTGGACTCCATGGTGATCTCTTCTTCATCGATGTCCAGCTGATCGGCAAGCAATTTTTTGATTGTTTCAAATACCATAACTATCCTCCTGTAAGCGCATGGCGTTTTACAATTCTATGTTATATTCATCTCAAAAAAATTGTCAACCGTCTTCGGAAAGTTTTCTCACATTTTTTCCTTCTGTTTTCTGCCGTTTCACGGGCGATCTGCCCCTCGATTTCCACAACGCAAGCCTGTAAAGGTAAAAACCTTGCCAGAGTTGAAAACCCGGTCGAAAATGTCAAAAACTCTGTTATTTTTCTGTTTTGGAATGAAACTTTCCGCAAAATGTAAAGCGTTTTTCTTCCTTTTCACCGAATTTTCCATTATATTTCTGTTTCGGAAATATACGCAGCCCGTTTTGCGGAAAGCTGTTTAACAGTTTTCGTAAAGGGAACCGCCTTTACGCGCGCCTCTTTTTCGCCGCCAAAAGTCCCATTTTCCGTCCTTTACACAGGGGCTGAACGCTAAAAAAGACCCCCGTCTGAGTGACGGGGGTCGGGATGCGATTGCTTATTCGGCAACGTTGGCGCGGAGGGTGGCGAGTTCGTCGTACAGTTCCTGGGGAACGGTGTCGCCGAGGGACTGGAAGAACTCTTCGATGCCGTCGGCCTCTTCTCTCCAGAGAGCCTTGTCCACACCGAGCATGGCGGCGACGTCTTCGCGTGTGACGTC
>CAJGDU010000056.1 GCA_904502175.1 Clostridiaceae bacterium | reverse complement strand
TACTCCGCCAGGATGCTGTTGATGAGACCCGAGCGGTTCGTATTGTTCTGATAGGCGAGCCGGTCTATTTCGGCGATGATCTCATCGCTGAGCGCCAGCGAATATACACTCTTTCCCACAGGGTGCTCCCCTCCTTTTGACAGGTTTCGTTTTACGATTATATTATATAGCGATTTATAAACTTGTCAAGCATTTTAATAAATACTTTTTCGAGTTTTTGACAAAAAAGACCGCAGAGACGGAGGTTCCATCTCTGCGGTTTGGGTCGATATTTATTTGACTTCCGGCTTCATGGTCGGGAACAGGAGCACATCGCGGATGCTCTCGTTGCCGGTGAGCAGCATGACCAGACGGTCGATGCCGATGCCGCAGCCGCCGGTGGGCGGCATGCCGTATTCGAGGGCCCGGATGAAGTCTTCATCCATGAGCTCGGCCTCGTCGTCGCCGGCCTCTCTCAGCTCGATCTGGTGCTTGAACCGTTCGACCTGGTCCAGCGGGTCGTTGAGCTCGGAGTAGGCGTTGGCGTACTCGGCGCCGCAGATGAAGAGCTCGAACCGCTCGGTGAGGTAGGGCTTGGAGGGTTTCCGCTTGGTGAGCACGGAGACCTCGACGGGATAGTCGATGATGAAGGTGGGCTGCTGCAGGTTCTCCTCCACGAACTCGTCGTAGAAGGCGACCAGTATCTCGCCCCAGGAGTCCTTGCCGGGCTCCACTTCCACATGCTTCTCCTTTGCCACTTCCAGGGCCTTCTCCCGGTCGCAGGAGAACTCCTCGAAGTCGATGCCGGTATATTTCTTGACCGCGTCGGCCATGGTGAGGCGCTCAAAGGGTTTCCCTAAGTCCATCTCCACGCCTTTGTAGGTGACCTTCGTGGTCCCGTTGGCTGCCATGGCGGCGTTGCGGATGATGGCTTCCGTGCGGTCCATCATGCCGTTGTAGTCCGTGTAAGCCTCGTAGAACTCGATGGTGGTGAACTCGGGGTTGTGTTTCGCGTCCATACCTTCGTTGCGGAAGATGCGGCCGATTTCATACACCCGCTCCATGCCGCCGACGATGAGCCGTTTCAGAGGCAGCTCGGTGGCGATGCGCATGTACATGTCGATGTCCAGCGCGTTGTGATGGGTGACGAAGGGCCGGGCGGCGGCGCCGCCGGCGATGGTGTTGAGCACCGGGGTCTCGACTTCGATGTACCCGGCGTCATCCATGGTCTTCCGGACGCTGGTGATGATCTTGGAGCGCTTGATGAACGTGTCCCGGACTTCCGGGTTCACGATGAGGTCGACATAGCGCTGGCGGTACCGGGTGTCCGCGTCTTTCAGACCGTGGAACTTCTCCGGCAGCGGCAGCAGGGACTTGGAAAGAAGCTTCGCCTTCGTCGCGTGGACGCTGATCTCTCCGGTCTTGGTCTTGAAGACCTTGCCGGAGACCTCGAGGATGTCGCCGATGTCCCACGCCTTTTTGAAGGCCTGGTAGTCGTCCTGACCGAGGTCGTCCCGGGAGACGTAGAGCTGGATGTTGCCCTCTCTGTCCTGCAGCTGGGCGAAGGAGGCCTTGCCCATGATGCGGCGGGCGATCATGCGTCCGCAGACAGAGACTTCTTTCTCTTCGAAGTCTTCGTAGTTGTTTTTGATCTCCATGCTCTTTGCCGTCTGGGTGGCGGTCATGACCTGGAAGGGGTCGTTCCCGGCCTCCTGCATGGCATGGAGCTTGTCGATGCGGATCTGGCGCAGGCTGTTGGGGTCCTGTTCGGGCGCCTGGGCCGGATTGTTCTTCTTGTTTTCAGCCATGAGTCGCTCCTCAGTTCTTCTTCGCTACGTCCAGGATCTCGAAGCTGACCTTGCCCCGCGGGGCTTCCACTTCGATCACATCGCCCACATGTTTGCCCATGAGCGCTTTGCCGACCGGGGACTCGTCAGAGATCTTTCCGGCGAGGGGGTCGGACTGGGTGAAGCCCACCAGACGGTAGGTGACTTCCTGGTTGTCCTCAAGGTTCTTGAGGGTGACGACGGAAGTGCGGCCGACGGTGCCTTCTTCATCGTTCTCATCGTCCACGATGACGGCGTTGCGGATGAGGTGCTCCAGTTCGTTGATGCGGGACTCCATTTTGCCCTGCTCGGACTTGGCTTCATCGTACTCCGCGTTCTCCGAAAGGTCGCCGAAAGAAAGGGCCACTTTGATTTTCTCAGCCATCTCCTGACGGCCGACGGTTTTCAGCTGGTCCAGTTCGTCCTGCAGTTCTTTCAGGGCGTCATGTGTCATTTGATACTCGTTCATGGGTTGTTACTTCCTTCCAAAATGTATTTCAAACTTAGTCTTTCTCGATGTTCTTCAGGGCTTCCCGCTCCTCTTTGGAGATGGAGACCCGGCCGTCGCGGATGGTCTTGACCTGCCGGCGGCTGAAGGTGGCAGGCACCGCGTCGGGGCTCTTGTCCAGACAGACCTTGATGGTCCCGGAGATGAGGTTCGTGTCGACCACAGTGCCTCTTCCCTCTTTCGTGTCCACCACGGCGCCGACTTTGGGCGTGATCTTCAGAAGGTGCTCATAGGACTCCTGCTCGTACTTGAGGCAGCACATGAGGCGGCCGCAGGTGCCGGAGATCTTCGTGGGGTTCAGGGACAGGCCCTGCTCCTTCGCCATCTTGATGGAGACGGGCTGGAAGTCGCAGAGGTGGCTCGAACAGCACAGGGGCCGTCCGCAGATGCCGAGGCCGCCGACCATTTTGGCTTCGTCCCGGACACCGATCTGCCGCAGTTCGATGCGGGTCTTGAAGACCGAGGCCAGGTCCTTGACCAGGTCGCGGAAATCGACTCTGCCGTCCGCGGTGAAATAGAAGAGGATCTTTTTATTGTCAAAGGTGTATTCCACATCGATGAGTTTCATCTCGAGCTCGTGGTCTCTGATCTTTTCCTCGCAGATGTGGAAAGCCTTTTTCTCCCGTGTTTTGTTGTCTTCGATGCGCTGGAGGTCCGCTTCGGTGGCGGTCCGCACGATGGGTTTCAGAGGGGCGACGATGGCGTCTTCCTCCACCTCGTGGTTGGCATCGATGACGGTGCCGCATTCAAGGCCGCGGGCAGTCTCCACAATGACCGGGGTGCCCTTCTCGAAGGACTGGCCGACCGGGTCGAAGGTGTAGACCTTTCCGACTTCTTTGAATCGGACTCCGATTACTTCCGTCATACTGTTTCCTCAGTTCTCTTTGTGCGCTCCGGCGGCCAGTCGGCTGACGAGCCGGGAGAGCGTCAGGTTCTTGTTGGCGTGGAGGGTGAGCGCCGAAGAGATGTCTTCGACCGCCTCCACCATGGAGAGGAGCTGCGGGTTTTCGAACCGCTGCGCGAGTGACCGCGCGCAGGTCTCCGCTCCCGAGATGATGTTCTCTCCGCCGGCGGAAAGGACGAGGGCGTCCCGTAAAAGGAGCCCCAGCTGTTCCAGCGTCAGGGGGAGCATCTCATAGTTCTTTTCAAAGACAGACGCGGCTTCCAGCAGTTTCGTCTCGCTGCCGGAGACGAGGGCGTTCGCAAGGCTTTCGGAAAGGTCCTTGGCCTCGGCGAGCTCTTCGCCGCTCTGGTCGGCACCTACGACCGGCGCCAGGCTGAAGACCGCGGTCCGCGAGAGGACCGTGGGCAGCAGGGATGCCTTCGAGGTGCAGAGCAGCAGGAAGTATGCGTAGGAGGGCGGTTCCTCCAGGATCTTCAGCAGCGCGTTCTGCGCGTAGTCCTGCATGCTGTCGGCGGGGTCGATGATGTACACCTTCCGCTCGCTCTCGTTCGGCAGGATGAAGGCGCCGTCCCGCATGGTCCGGACCGTCTCCACCGAAAGGGTCTTGCGTCCGTTTTCCGGTCCCACAAAGAGGATGTCCGGATGGTTGCCGCTCTCAGCTTTCCGGCAGGCGTCGCACTGTCCGCAGGGCTTCTGGTCCCCGCTTCTGCAGACCAGCGCCTTCGCCAGTTCCCGGGCCAGCGCCAGCCGCTCTTCCGCGGTGCCGCTTTCCAGGACACAGGCCTGGGGCAGTCTGCCCTGTGCCACTAACTGTCGGAGCTTTTCTCTCATGCCTTATTCCTCGTCCGTGACCACGAAGTGTTCTCCGTCGTCTTCGTCGACCGACTTCCAGAAGGATTCGGTCCTGCCGGGGTTGGGGGCGTCCACATCGACTTCCGCGACGTCGGCGCCGGTATCTTCAAAGGCGCTGCGGATGGTGCCGTCCTCCGCGGTGGCCGCCATGGCCGCCAGCTGGTAGGCTCTCTCTTCCGCTGCCTCTTTCTCCAGTCTCGCTCTTTCTCTCTTGCGCTCCGCGCGGGTCATTTTGCCGGGCACTTCCGGAGCCGGTTCCTCTTTGAACTCATCTCTGGAGTTGAGGCCCACGGTCTTCGGCATGGCGTTGAAGAGGGCGCAGGTGGCAAAGATGGCGAACGCGAGGTCCACATACTGCATGGGCCGGCTCGGGGGAATGAGGCTGGCCTTGCCGGTGAGGATGAGGATGAAGGGCGCCAGCGCGCACACAAAGCCCAGGAACGCCGCCGTAATGCCGCCGAAGAAGAACAGCCACATGCTGGACTCGGCGTTCACGCCGGAGCTGAGCCGGGCGAAGGCGAACCAGAAGATCATGGCGAAGACGACCAGGCAGATCTCGAGGAGAAGCTGGGAGACGTTCTTGTAGCTGATGGGCTCCACGAAGTGGACCAGCAGCCGGAAGACGCCCCAGAGGACCGGGCTCAGCGCAAGGAGCTTGTGGCTCTCATGCAGGGCCGTTCCGGTGAGTTTCGCGACAGCGAGGAAGGCGAGGTAGACGACGCTCAGCACGGCAAAGAGGGCCTGTCCGCAGCGGCCGATGGTGCCGCTGGAGATGAGCTGATAGCCCAGACTCAGGTCTTCGCTCGGGACGATGCTGTTATAGGTGGTGATGATGTCCCGCACACAGAAGAACGCGTCCGAGGCGAAGCCGAGGCCCATGAGGATGGCAGCCACGCCGAAGGGGGTGTCCTTCTGCTTCGAGAACTCCGGCTTCGGCATGATGCCGGAGAACAGGCTGATGAAGAAGGCAAACACCGCCACCGCGATGACGAGCGCATAGAGCACGGGGACCGTGACGTCGCGCACCGTCCAGAACCCGGTTTCGGGGTCCAGGCAGTTGAGATACTGGAACGTGCGCAGGGGCACCGCGAACAGGGTGAACACTGCGGCCAGGATGATGGCACCGTTCGGGGACAGCGAAGCTGCTTTCAACGTTTTCATAGCGTACTCCTCTTTTGTTATGTGCAAAGGGCGCAAAGCGTCTAGTTTATACAAATTATCCGATATATTATATTACATCTTATTGCAACCGTCAACAGAACGAAACAGGCTCCCCGTTCCCGGAGAGCCTGTGTTCAGTCTTATTCTTTTGGAGAAACTTACTGTTCCTCAACGGCGTAGACACTGACCTTTTTGCGGTCTTTGCCCATGCGCTCGAACTTGACGGTGCCGTCAATGAGAGCGAAGAGGGTGTCGTCAGAACCTTTGCCGACGTTGTTGCCGGGATGGATATGTGTTCCGCGCTGTCTGACGAGGATGTTGCCCGCCAGGACGAACTGGCCGTCAGCACGTTTTACGCCGAGTCTTTTCGCTTCGGAGTCACGACCGTTACGGGTCGAACCCATACCTTTCTTATGTGCCATTCTGCCTTACACCTCTCTTTATGCGTTGATGTCGGTGATGGACACCTTGGTGTAAGGCTGTCTGTGGCCCATCTTCCGTTTTTCGTTCTTTTTGGGTTTGTAGGTGAAGACGGTGATCTTCTTCGCCTTGCCATTCTTGATGACTTTCGCGTTGACCTTGGCGCCCTTGACATAGGGAGAACCGACTTTGATGCCGTCGTCTCCGCCAACGGCGAGGACCTTGTCAAACACGACTTTGTCGTCTGCTTCCGCGTTGAGCTTCTCGATGAAGAGCTCCTGGCCGGCTTCGACCTTGTACTGTTTTCCGCCGGTTTCGATAACTGCGTACATAGTTTTTCAATCCTTTGTTTTAGACTCGCTACAGCGGGTGGGCTTTTGCCACTTGCGAAGGCGATGTGCACACCTTCACCCGTAATATGCGGCTTAAGAATTATAACTGATAAAGGACGTCCCGTCAACAAAAAAGTTGACGGGACGGAAACTTTGGTCTTTTTATCTTCTGCCGAGCTCTCTGCGCTTATACTTTTTGGACTCTTTCGAGAAGAGCTGGCGGTAAGTGACGATGGCGCAGATGATGAGCAGGATGCGGCGGCGTTTTTTCCGCTTGAGGCCCTTTTCATAGGTGTCGACGGCCTGCTCGAACTCTTTCTTCGCGGCCTTCTTTTCCTCTTTCGTCATCCCTTTATAGTCCGGCTTGAGCGCCTTGGCGCGTTTCTTCACTTTTCTCTTGATGCTTGCCATGGGTGGACCACTCCTTTTCAACTCAGTTTTGTTCCGCTAATTATTATATAGAGAATTAGCGTTTCAATCAAGTTTCCGCGCCAAAGTCCGGTCCGTGGACCACAGACAGGGCACTGTATGCCTCCAGCATGGTCCGCCGCAGCTGTTCGTCGGCGTCCTCCACGGTGACGGTCCGGTAGAGTTCCAGTTCCTCGAACAGCTCCGCGCCGTTCAGGTACGCGCCGACCAGACCGTTGGCGAGACCGTCGATGTCGTTGTAGCTCATGACCGCCTTGCCGTAGTTGAGTTTCCGCAGCCGTTCGAACTCCACCGGGTCCACGCCGGTCTCGCGCAGGCGGCGGATGGCGGCTTTGATCTCGTCCGCCACTCTTTCCGGGTCTCTGGAACGCCCTTCAAAGAGGACGGTGGCGTAGCCGGGGCCGGTGAAGTACTCGTAGCCGAAGCCCGAGTCGATGAGCCCCTCCCGCAGAAGCCGCTCGTAGAGGTCGGTGGTCTCCCCCGCCACACAGTCCATGAGGAGGTCGGTCAGGAGCCGCTCCTTCATAGTGCGGATGGGGGTCTCGTGCGTCTCCTTGAACCCCAGCGCGAAGGTGGGGATGGTGACGGGGAACTCCTGGGCGATGGACTCCTGCACGATGTCCGCGGGC
>CAJGDU010000055.1 GCA_904502175.1 Clostridiaceae bacterium | reverse complement strand
GGCTCGTCCTCCTGCATGTAGAAGAACTTCGCGCCGTCCAGCTTGACTTCGCCGTTCCAGTAGTTGGGGTTCTTCTTCAGCGTGCAGTCGCCTTCGGGGATGAACTCATCGATGACGAAGGGACCGGTGCCGATGATCTCAGTGTCCGGGTTCGGCATGTTGTCAAGGTCCATCATGGCGAACTCGGGGCTGGCGAGGTCATTCGGAAGGATAGGATAGACTTCCGGGCAGAAAATGGTGAAGGTCCTGTCATCCACATAGGTGTACGTGTACTCACCGAAATAGGCGAACCGGTCATTGATGGAGGCCAGGCGCTGGATGTTCTTGATGGCGATCTCCGCGGTCAGCGGGTTTCCGTTCGAGAACTTCACGCCGTCTTTCAGCGTAATGGTCCACTTGTTTCCGTCGGCCTCCGCCTTTTCCGCCAAACACGGCTGGATGCTGAGGTCGTCCCCGATCTTGAAGAGCGCTTCGGTCACGCCGTAGATGGACGTGTACCAGCCGTAGTACTCTTTGTGGGCGTCGAGGCTCGGATAAGAGAAGGACGTGCCGAGGTTCAGGAACTTGCCGGAACCGGCGTTGTCAGTGCTCTCTGTGCCGGAGCTGCAGGCGGCAAACGCGAGCAGCATGAGCAGGGACAGAAGTGCCGCCAGGATGCGGTTAAAGACTTTGTTTTTCATACACGGATGCTCCCTTTTCATTTTTTCTTTTTTGCAATCTATACAGAACAGCCATGGAGAGGGCTGCTGTAAACCAGGTGACGGGATAGACGATGACGATGGCTTCCACCGTCCCGTAGAGGTGGAGGAGCCCATACATGAGCAGGACCCGGAACAGGCCGATATTCAAAAGGATGACCAGCATGACCGCCAAAGAGTGCTGCATGGCGCGCAGCGCATCGCCAAAGACCTGCAGGAACACGTAGACAAAGTAGAACGGAAACGTGATCCGCACGATAGATGCGCCCAGACGGATGACTTCCGCGTCTTTGGAAAAGACCGAGAAGAACGGGCTGGCAAGGGCAATACAGACGGCGCTCATGGCGAGGGTGAAGCCGACGCCGAGGGCGAGCACGGTCCGGATGCCGGAGTAAGTCCGGGACAGCTGTTTCGCGCCGAGGTTCTGGCTGACGAACACCGAGGTGGCCTGCCCGAACGAGAGGATGGGATAGAAGATGAGGAGTTCCACCTCATAGTAGACGGCGAACGCCGCGATGGTGACGGGGCCGAAACGGTTGATCTCCGCGGTGATGAGCACGTTGGAAAGCGTGATGAGCACCGCCTGGAGTCCGGCGGGCAGCCCCACCGACAAAACGTTTTGGGTCTCCCCCCACAGTTCCTCGGGCGATATGCGTGTGAGGGCAAAGGTCCCGCGCTGCCGGAGCAGGTAGACCACCGCCGCTGCGGCGACCATTGACTGAGCCAGCAGGGTGCCCCACGCGGAACCCACGGCATCCATGCGGAGCAGCACCAGGAAGACCACATCGAACACAACGTTGAGAAGTCCGCCGAACAGCTGGAACAGCATGGGCCGGAAGGAGTCCCCCGTCGCCCGCAGCATGCCGACCGTCAGGTTGTAACAGACCATAGCGGGGATGCTCAGGCAGTAGACCCGGAGATAGGCCAGCGCCGTCGGGAAAATGACGTCCGGCGTGTGGACGAGTCGCAGATAGGTCCCGGCAAACAAGACGCCGAACAGTGTGAACACGACGCTCATGACCGCCGCCAGGACGGCTGCCGTGGTCGTGGCCCGTTTCAGGCCCTCCCGGTCGGAGGCGCCGTAATGGTGCCCGACCGCCACACTGATGCCGGTGGTGATGCCGCCCAGAAGACCGATGATGAGGGTGATGAGGTTTCCGCTCGTCCCCACCGCAGCCTGGGCCCCGGTCCCGAGAAAACGACCGACAAACAGCGTGTCGGTCGTATGGTAAAGCAGCTGGATGAGGTACGTGAAAAACATGGGGATGCTGAATCGCACGATGCTTTTCCAGACGGACCCGTTCAGCATATCGACCTGTCTCATTTGACCGCTTTCAGAAGAAACAGGGGCGTCGAACGGCCGTTGAGTTTCTCCTCTTCGTTCCAGACCCGCTGCCAGATGTCACGGTCCGCGGAGACTTCCGCAAAACCGATCTCTTCCAGCATCAGAAGGTCGATTTCCGGGCGGGTGTAGCGGCTCAGCATGAGCTCTTTGGAGATCTCCTCCATGACATCGCTCTGGTCGTAGGAGTCATAGCTGTCGACGGCATGGGACGCCCGGACGTTTTCCCGGTCTTCCAGAAACTCCCTGTACTTCTCGTCGTTGAACAGGTAGTTGTACCATCCGGCGTCGAAGTTCAGGAGCGTGCCGCCGGTTTTCAGGACCCGGTGCCAGGACACGTAGGCCTCATCGGGGTGCTCGAGGACCCAGGTCACGTTGCGGGTGACGATGAAGTCGAAGCTCTCGTCCGGGAACTTCAGGTCCTGGGCATCCATCTGCAAAAACAGGATGCGGTCCGCAAGGCCTGCCGACTCGGCGTTGGCGCGGGCCTCCTCCAGCATAGCCTCCGTGTAGTCCACCGCGACGACTTCATGTCCCAGACCCGCCAGGGCGATCGCGAAGAAGCCGGGACCGGTCCCGATATCCAGGATGCGGCGGGGCGCCTCCCCCAGACCGTTTTCCCGAAGGACCGGGAGCCAGCGTTCGAGACCGTCTGTCGCAAGTTCTGTATGGATGAGATCGGAATAACTGGGCGCCCTGCGGGTCCAGTACTGCTCGATCTCCTGCAGCAGCGTTCCGGTTTTGACGGTTGTAGCCATAGATGTTTCTCCCATAAATCTTAATAACTACTTTTACTTTACCAACCGCAGTCGTGTGCAACAAGCCCCCCGGGGGGATAGAAAATGCCCCGCGCAAAACGCGCGGGGCATGGTTCAAAAAAGCTATTCTGTTTTCCGCTTCACCCTGACTCTGACGGTCTTTTTCGCCGTTTCAGAAACAGGGATATAGGTTTCGGTCTCTGTGACCGGTTCGAGCCGGACGACACCGTTTTCCACCGGCGCGGGCTCCACCTCATAATCGTCGAAAATGGAGGCCGCTTCCGCCAGCATGCCGGAAGTCTGTTCCGAGACCCTCAGCTCAGACGCGCCGACATCCGGGACACGGAACTCGTCCATGTCCATGTTGAGCACGTCGACCTGCGCTTTCAGGTCTTCCATTTTGTCTTCCAGTTCCGCGGTCTTCGCCTCCAGCTCGTCGATGTAAGCGAGGAGCCCCTGGCGATCCAGCGATTCCAGAGCCGTCTTGTCTTTCATAGCTTAAAGGACCTTCTCTTTGATGAAGTTCAGGACATCCTGATAGACGACTTCGCCGTCTGCCTCGTTGTGGATCTCATGCCGTTTGCCTTCATAGAGCTTGCAGGAGACATCGGAATGATTCTTCTTGTAGAGCTCGAAAACTTCCTTGACGCCTGCGCCGTAGGAGCCGACGGGGTCTTCGTCACCGGCGATGAAGCAGATGGGAAGGTCCGCGGGAGCGGCATCGATGACTTCCTGTTTCATCATGTAATCGTTCATGGTGATGAGGTCGCGGAAGCCCTGGTTGGAGAAGAGGAAACCGCAGAGCGGGTCGTCGATGTAGACGTTGACGTTGTTCTCATCGATGGAGAGCCAGTCAAAGGGGGTGCGGTTGTCGGTCTTCTTGTTGTAAGCGCCGAAGGCGAGGCTGTTCATGATCTTACCGGGCTTCTTCGGAGAAGTCTTGGAGAACAGCGCCGTGGCTGCTTTCGCAGCGGCAATGGCCGGGTTGGAGCCGGCGGTGCCGCAGATGACGGCGGCAGCGAGTTCGTTGCCGTATTTGGCGAGATAGAGTCTTGCGACGAAAGAGCCCATGGAATGGCCGAACAGGACGACCGGAAGACCGGGGTTCTCTTTCTTGGCGACGTCGGTCAGGCCCTTGACATCGTCGACAAAAACGGCGGCGTTTTCATTCTCGGTACCGAAATAGCCGAGGGGATATTTGTCGTTGACAGACTGGCCGTGGCCGAGGTGGTCGTTGCCGTAGACAACGATGCCCTGCTCCGCGAACCATCTGGCAAGCTTGTCATAGCGGTCGATATATTCCGCCATACCGTGAACGAGCTGAAGGACCGCTTTCGGAGCGCCTTCCGGCTTCCAGGTGATGGCATGGATCTCGGCATCTCCCACGACGGACGGATAGGTGAATTCTTCTTTGAGAACTGGCATGGAAACAACCTCCTAATCGATTTGACGGCAGCGGCTGCGCGCCACCTTTCATAACAATTTTATTGTACCTGTATTTCGCACGGCCTGTCAACGAAGAACCCCAAAATCTCATTTGCTTTTTATTTTTATATGAAGTATAATCCTTGCGTCCGAAAGGAGGGCGTGTCATGTTACTTGTCATCGATGCCGGAAACACGAACATCTGTATCGGAGCCTATGAAGGCGATGTACTGAAGTTCACCTCCCGGCTTGCCACGGACCACTCTGCCACCAGAGACCGCATCGCCGTCGACCTCTCCAGCATTTTGCAGCTGAACCGGGTCGATCCCGGCAGTTTTTCCGGAGCCATCGTCTCTTCGGTCGTTCCGGAGATCTCCAATGCCATCCGGGACGCGGTCTTCAAAGTCGTCGGCCACATCCCGCTCATGGTGGGACCCGGCGTCAAGACCGGCCTCAACATCCTGACCGATAACCCGGCAGAAGTGGGCGCCGACCTGGTCGCAGGTTCTGTCGCGGCGAAGAACAAGTATCCCCTGCCCGCCATCATCGTGGACCTCGGCACTGCCACCAAGATCATCGCGCTCGACAAAAACGGCGCCTTCCTCGGGTGTTCCATCGCCCCCGGCGTCGACATCTCTCTGAACGCGCTGACGAACGGTGCCTCCCAGCTGACGACCATCTCCCTCAAAGCCCCGAACCGTGCGGTCGGTACGAACACCATCGACAGCATGACCTCCGGACTCATCTACGGGACCGTCGATATGCTGGACGGCATGTGTGACAGATTTGCCGAAGAAATACCCGATCCGGTACAGACGATCGTCGCCACCGGGGGCCTCGGCAGCATCGCGGCCGGGTGCCGGCATGAAATGGTAATGGACCAGGACCTTGTATTGGAAGGCCTGAAGCTGATCTACCAGAAAAACCGGTAAGCCCCGAACGGCACATCGCCCGTACCCCTCTTTCCCGCGCGCAGCATCCGGAAGACCGGAGCTACAGTAAAGGAGTGTTACACTATGGGAAAAGAACGCATCAATAAGAACATCCTTGTCATGAGCGAGCTCGGCATCCTCATTGCCATCCTGCTGCTCATGGCACTTACCCCGGTGGGGTACCTCCGCCTCGGCACCATGACCATCACCTTCCTGACCATCCCGGTCATCGTCGGCGCCATCGTCATCGGCCCCTGGGGCGGCGCCCTGCTCGGTCTGGTCTTCGGCCTCACCAGTTTCTACCAGTGTTTCGGCATGGACCCCATGGGGACCGCGCTCATGAGCATCTCCCCTGCCCGGACCTTCCTCTTCACGGTGGTCCCCCGTCTGCTGATGGGTCTGCTGGTGGGCGTCATTTTCCGCCTGTTCCCGAAACGAAACGCGGCCGCCTACACGGTCACCAGTTTCTTCGGACCTTTCCTCAACACACTGCTCTTCATGAGCGTGCTCATCGCCTGCTTCTGGAACACCGACGTCATCCAGGGCTGGGCCGCCGGCATTCCCGGCGCCACCAACGTGTTCACCTTCGCCGTTCTGGCGGTCGGCATCAACTTCGTGGCGGAAGCCATCGTCTGCACGCTCGTCGGTGCCGCCGTCTCCAAAGCGGTGGACCGTTACGTGAACAAAAACTGATCAGGAGACGACTTTTTCATGGAACGACTCAAAGACCTGTATCTCAAGTATAAAGAGATCATCAATTATCTGATCTTCGGCGGCCTGACGACTGTGGTCAGCTGGGGCACCTACAGCATCTTCATCAAAGGCTTCGGCATGGAAGTGGCTGTCGGCAACGTCCTGTCCTGGATCTGCGCCGTGCTCTTTGCCTTCGTCACGAACAAGCTGTTCGTGTTCGAGTCCAAAAGCTGGGCGCCTGTCACCGCCGTCCGGGAGTTCTTCTCCTTTATCGGTGCCCGCCTCTTCACCGGCGCCATCGAATGGGTCGGGGTCCCCTATTTTTCGACCCACGGCCTCACGCACCCCCTCTTCGGGGTCAAGGGGCTCCTCGCGAAGATCGTCGTTTCCATCGTCGTCATCATCCTGAACTACGTTTTCAGCAAATTCCTCATCTTCATCAAAAAGAAACAATAAAAAAGACCCGGCTTCCTGCCGGGTCTTTTTTTATTCGTTTACAGCCCCAGGTCTTCGATGTCCCGGATGAGCTCTTTCTGGCGCTCATAGAACATGAGTTCCTTGTTGTGGGCGAAGTACTCTTCGCAGCCGTAGCGGCTGATGAAGCTGGAGGAGTACATGTTCGTGGTCAGCTCGGTGACCACGATGAGCATCTCGTTGCCCTCGTCGAAGGCCGTCTCGATGAACTTGAAGAGGTTGGACAGTTCGTCGCTCGTCTTTGCCGCGAGGGCCTTGAGCGATTCGTTTTCCTTTTTGAACTCCTCCCGGAGGAAGGCGTACAGCGCCGTCCCGTCCGCGGGGTCGGCCACCCGGGCGGCGGCCAGCATCTTTTCGATGATATTGGCGGCCCGGAAGACATAGACCGTGTCCTCTTCGACCGCTTTGGTGGTGCGGCGGTTGGCCGTCGTGTTCAGGCGCAGTTTTTCGACCGACTGGGCCAGGACCGCGAACCCGTTTTCCGCGGTGCCGTCCTCAATGGCGGAGCGCATGGTCTTGAGTTCCTGCACGGCGATGCGCATGGTCTTCTCCTTGTCGAAGACTTCGTGGAAGCCGTTGCCCACGTGCTCCAAAAGGAGGCCGATGACCGTCAGGCGCTCGTCGAACCGGGCCAGACGCGCCCGCTCCACGATCTCGTCGGAGATGTCGCCGGCAAGGATCTTGTCGATCTGATAGTCGGACTTGTACTTGTTATACAGGTCATAGTAGATCGCGAACTCTTCCGCGATGCGGTTGTTCTGCAGGTACTGGTGCACCAACTCCGCCGTCACCGGGAAGTCGTGC
>CAJGDU010000054.1 GCA_904502175.1 Clostridiaceae bacterium | reverse complement strand
TCAAATACAATTCTTACACTCCATCGTACCGGGTGTAACAAGAAGGGAGAAAACCTCTATGAAATACGCATTCGTGACTGGCGGCGCCGGCGGCATTGCAGGTGCCATCGTCGAGGCCCTCGACAAGACCGGTGAGTGGACTATTTTTGCCACCTACCACAGCAAACCTCTGACCGACCTGCAGGCCCGCTGCTCCGACCGTGTCGTCGGCGTCCAGCTGGACATCACCAGCCAGGAGAGCTGCGACAAAGCGGCCGAGACCGTCAAGGGCTACACCCAGACCCTGGACGCGCTCCTCAACTTCGCCGGCATCCACACCATGGCTTCCCTCGTGGAGGGCGACCCCGCGGCTGTCATGGAGAAGATGATCAACACGAACGTCCTCGGCATGATCCGCGTCACCAAGTCCTTCTTCCAGGCCGGCCTCCTGAAAGGCAAACAGAGCCGCGTCATCAACTGCTCCTCCGAGTGCGGATGGATGCAGCCGCAGCCCTTCAACAGCCCCTACGCCATCACCAAGTGGGCCGTTGAGGCTTACACCATCGGCCTTCGCCGCGAGCTCGCCTTCCTCGACATCCCCGTCATCAAGGTCCAGCCCGGCTCCTTCAAGTCCGGCATGCACGGCCAGGCCACGTCCGGCTATGAGAAGCTTCTCGCGGAGACCACCCATTACAAACCGGTCCTCTCCGTCCTGAGCCCGCTCATGACCATGGCTATGAAGAACCCCCATGAGATGAAGTACATTGTTGCCACCGTCATGGAGGCCCTGAACGCCAAGAGCCCGAAGATCAATTACCGTTCCAAGAACACCTGGTACCTCGCCCTCATCGATCCCATCCCGGGCAAGATCATGGACATCGGTTACAAATATGTGGTCGGCGGCGGCTATCAGCTCATGAAAGCCCTCGGCATGATCAAAGAATAATCGCAAAACGAACCGTCAACTGCGGAGCAGAGTTTCTGTTCCGCAGTTATTTTTTGTAGCTTGATATGTTACGAAAACCTTACTATTTTTTACTGGACAACCGTCCTGTCCGGCAATATACTAAAATTGGGTAATAATAATAGATTTTTTCCGAAATATGGAAAAAATATATGGAAGGAGGCCATAGTTCTTTCGACAGAGTCGATTTGCCCGCGGAGGTTATGCCGCGGAGTCCATAGATCGAAATCAACAAGTTTTGGGAAAGGGTGAAAACAGAACATTATGCGAGATCTGAAGAATATGATCAAGTTCGAAGATCTTCTCCTCGAGGCCCACAACGATCTGGTTCGTCAGGCCAAAGACGAGGGGAAACTCGCGCTTGGTTATACCTGCTACTTTATGCCGGAAGTCCTTCTGAACCTTCCGGGCTGCTTCTCCGTACGGCTCCGCGCGCCGCGAAGCGCATCGCCTGACATGGCCACTTACTACATGTCGGGCCGTACCTGTATGTACGGACGGGCGCTCATGGAGCGTGCCCTCGAGGGCGGCTTCAACTTCCTGGATGCCCAGCTCGCCACGGAGACCTGCACCGTCACGTGCCGGTTCCAGGAACACCTGCAGATGATGCCGGAGCTTATCGACAACCCGGACTTCTTCTGCGAGTTCACGGACGTGCCGTTCAAAAAGAACGACAACTCCATCCTCCACTACAAAGATCAGCTCCAGGCCCATGTTCTGGACGTCCTCCACGACCGACTCGGCGTCGACACCTCTGACGAGGCCATCCGCAAAGCCATCGAGGAACAGAACGAGATCAACCGGGTCATCATGGAGATCGGCGAATACCGCAAACTGGACAACCCGACCATTACCGGCTTTGAATTCTCCCTCTGCCAGCTGGTCGCGCTGGCCTGCCCGCACTATCTCATTCTGCCCATGCTGAAAGAGACACTGGAAGACCTCAAGACCCGCGAGCCCGACCCGAACCCCAATTACCGTATCAAGGTCGTGGTCGCCGGTTCTGAGAACGACGACCCGTACTTCGTCCAGCTCATCGAGCAGTGCGGCGCCCTCGTCGTGGCCGACCGCTACTGCTACGGTTCCCTCCCGGGCCGGGGCATCATCGAGATCAAAGAGGGCGAGACCGCCCTCGAAGCGGTGGCCCGCCACTACCTCATGACGAGCCAGTGCACCCGTTTCATGGAACAGCATGTCATGCGGCAGCGCAAAGAGTACCTGGCCGACATCGTCAAAGAGTACAAGGCCGACGGCATCATCATCGAACAGATGAAGTTCTGCGAATACTGGAGCTATGAGCGCATGATCGACACCTTCGTCCTGCGCCGCGACTACGGCATCCCGGTTTGCTCCATCGAGAAGGAATACACGAACAACGCGACCGGCCAGCTCCGGACCCGGTTCCAGGCCTTCATCGAGAGTGTCGAACTGAAAAAATTACAGGAAGAGAGGGGTGTTGGCTGATGGCAGAAGAGAGAATGGTAAAAATGTCACTGGCCGAGAAGCTCGGCTACCGGAAAGGTGACCTGAAGAACTTTGCGAAGTACATCGCCGATGACCCGAAGCAGGCGTGCAAAGACTTCATTTACGGCAAGGAACACGAGCGCCGCAACCTGGGCGATCTGTATATCCAGCCCACCGGCCTGTACCGCCACAGGGAGTGGAGAGGCCTCAAAGATACGCTTTATTATTTCAATGTCGTCTGGTGCTACAACTACGGCATGATGGTCGCCGACATCCTGACCGCGGAGAAACCGCTGTCCTTCTTCAAGGGCCTCTGGCGGTACCGCTGGCTCGGTCAGACCTACATCCCCGTCCTGCACTGGTTCGACCGCGGCATGGAAGGTCTCCGCGGCCCCGCGCTGCGCGCCTCCGCCTGGCACTATCGCGGCATGGTCCACGCCACCATCGAACAGTTCATGCGCATGTTCGCGCGTGACATCCGGTTCAACGGAAAAGAGACCGAACTCTGGAGGAAGACGGTCCTCCACAACGAGACCGTTTCGGGCTCCATCTTCTATCCCTTCCGGGACGGCGGGCTCATCGACATCCCGCTGGAGATGATCCCGTACTTCGTTACGTGCCACGTCAACTCCAACACGGTCCTCCACTACATCGACGCCATCCAGACCCTGGGCCTTCCCGCGGACCCCTGTCCCATGTGTCAGGCCGAGGCCGGCGTCGGCATCATGGACGACTATCCGGACTCCGCGCCGTGCGTCATCACCTCCAACGAGGCCTGCGACGCCTCCGTCGCCACGTCCATCATCCAGGACTGGTTCCTGAACCGCCCGCTGTACGCCATGCCGCAGCCCATGCGCTATGACGACCCGCTGGTCCAGGAACGCTGCCAGGCCGAAATCGAAGGCGCCTGGAAGTTCGTGGAAGAGCAGACCGGTGTCCCGTTCAGCTGGGAGAGCTTCAAGAAGTATGCGGAACTGCAGAACGAGCAGCTCTACTTCGAGCGGGAGAAATGGGACGTTGCCGCCAAGACGAACAACTATCCCATCAACGGTGTCGCCCAGGCCCTGTACCGCATCTACTATTCACAGTACGGCTGGAACGAGACCTGGCAGCTTCTGGACTCCCGTGTCCGGAAGATCATGGAACAGTGTGTCACCAACCAGATCGACACCTTCCCGAAGACCCGCCACCGCGTCATCGCCTGGTCCTGCGCCGCGCTCTACTATTCCAACTGGTGCACCTGGGCCTACAACTGCTGGGGCCTCAACACCATCATCAACATGGACTCTCTCATGTTCGACAAGGAGATCCGCACCGACACCTATGAGCACGCGCTCGAAGACCTCAGCTGGTACAACGAGCTGGCGCCCATGCGCGCCATGGCCGTCGGCGGCCACGAGCACATCTTCCAGCTGTGGGATTACATGGAGCAGTTCAACTGCGACATGGTCATGATGTATGACCAGCTGCAGTGCAAGGGCATGCAGGGCATTAAGGGCATGTTCGAGGATGAGTTCCGCAAACGCGGCATCCACGCCATCTGGTTCCCGCACGCGCTGCCCGACAAGCGGACCGTCTCCCGCCAGGAGATCCGCAACTGCATCAACGGCTACATGATCGACGTCATGCACGAAGAGCCGCTCGACCCGTCGCTGCTCGACTTCGATGACGACCTGACCTGGTAAGAAAGAGGTGGACAATATGAAACTGATTTTCAAAATCATCAAGATCTTCGCGGTCGTCTATGCCGCACTGTTCTCCGTCTTTTATTTCGACCTGGACGGGAAGCTTTTGTACTATGTCTATGAGCCGCTCATGTGCAAGCACTATGACAACATCGAAGGCCGCAGAAATATCATCGACGTCCCCTACGAGATGAAGAACGATATTTACGACTGACCGTAGGAAACCAAAAAGCCCCCTGCTTCTGCAGGGGGTTTTTTCAGCCAGGGTTCAGAAATCCTTTCTATACTGTAAGTGTTCTGTAAGAGTTATCACTTTCGAAGGAGGGTATCTTATGAAGCTATGCAAACGGACCCTGGCAGCATTTTTGATGCTGGTGCTTTTTGGCTCTGTCTTCATGATCCCGGCGAGTGCCGCCGGCTGGAAATACGACCGCGCCTATCAGCAGTACAAAGGGAAGACCTATACCGTGTTCGGGGACAGCATCCCCACCGGTTTCGACCCGACGCGCAAGCCGCTGCTCTACGGCCTCGGCGACGGCGTCAACCCGAACGCCTATCCGGAGCGGGTGGCTTCGGTCACCGGAACGAAAATCGCCCAATATTCCTATGACGGATGCCGCTCGAAAGATGTCCTCATGATGCTCGGCGGCAACGTGACGAAAGACCGTTACTATGCGCAATTCCTGGAGAAGGGCATCTTCGTTGAGGCGAAGAGAGTCCCGCCCAAAGCTTCGGTGGTCAAAAAGACCCTGAAGAAGTCCTCGCTGGTCACCCTGAATGTCGGCAACAACGACATCTTCACCGCTCCGCTGATCATGGCGGGACTGGACATCGAGAAGCTCAGCGACGTGTCGACGAAGACGGCGGAACTGGTCCGGAAGGCGGTCAAACAGGGTCTGCTCACGAAAGACTTCGAGCAGCTGTTCACGACCCTGAACACCCTCGGCATCACAGCGGTCTTCCTCAGTGCCATGCTGGTGGAAATGGAAAAGGCATTCGCGGAGATGTCGGTTGCTTTCCCGCAGGTCATTGCGACCGTCAAGGCGAATTCGGATGCGGAGATCGCGGTCGTCAGCATGTACAACCCGTTCCGCAGTGTGGAGACAGAGGTCGCCGGACTGAAGATGTCCCAGCTGGGAGACATGGGCGTGAACATGGTCAACGTCTATCTCAAGTCCAATGCCGCGGTCCTCGGCTACACCTATGTCGACGTCACGAAGACCGAGTGTTTCTATGACGTGGGCAAGGACGATGTCCACCCGACGCCGAAGGGCCACTCCTATATGGCAAAGCAGATCCTCAAAGCCATCCCGCACAAATAAAAAGTGAAAGCAAAAAAAGAACGAGCCGTTCTGGCTCGTTCTTTTTGCGTTTGGATTCGTTATTCGGCGACCAGTGCGGCAACTCTTGCCGCTTCCTTCCGGACGTTTTCCGGAGCGGGAGCGCCGATGCACGTCCGCTGGCTCACGCACCGCTCGAGGGAGATGGCGTCGTACACGCCCTCCTCGAAGAGGTCGCAGACTTGTCTGTACTCTTCGAGCGGAAGGTCTTCCAGCGTGGTGCCTTTTTCAATGCACAGGGCGACGAGTTCGCCGGTGCACTTGTAGGCATCCCGGAAGGGGAGGCCTCTGCCGACGAGGTAGTCGGCGCAGTCGGTGGCGTTGATGAACCCGCCGGCCGCGGCCTTCCGCATGTTCTCGGGCAGCACCGTCATGGTGTCGATCATGGGGATGAAGGCCGTTAAGCACATTTTGACCGTGTCGAAGGCGTCGAAGACGGCTTCCTTGTCCTCCTGCATGTCCTTGTTGTACGCAAGGGGCAGGCCCTTCATGACGGTCAGAAGACCCATTAAATCGCCAAAGACTCTGCCGCTCTTGCCGCGCACGAGTTCCGCGATGTCGGGGTTCTTCTTCTGCGGCATGATGGAGGAGCCGGTGGAGAAGGCGTCGTCCAGTTCAATGAACTTGAACTCCCAGGAGCACCACAGGCAGACCTCTTCGGCGAACCGGGAGAGGTGGACCATGATGAGGGAGAGGGCGGCCGCGAACTCGATGCAGAAGTCCCGGTCGGACACGCCGTCGAGGGAGTTGTGGCACGGGCCGTCAAAGCCCAGTTCCTTCGCGGTCATTTCCCGGTCGATGTCATAGGTGGTGCCGGCTAAAGCGCCGGAGCCGAGAGGCGATACATTCATCCTCTTTCTGGCGTCTTCCAGCCGGCCGATGTCCCGCAGGAACATTTCGGCGTAGGCCAGCAGATGGTGGCCGAAGACGATGGGCTGCGCCCGCTGCAGGTGCGTGTAGGAGGGCATGATGTCCTCCGCGTGGTCCGCCGCCTGCTTCGCCAGCACGGCGATGAGCTCCTTCAGCTGCGGGATGAGGGCGTCACACTCGTTCCGGAGAGTCAGGCGGTCGTCGAGGGCCACCTGGTCGTTCCGGGAGCGGGAGGTGTGGAGCCGCTTGCCGGCCGAGCCGATGCGCTCGGTGAGGGTCTGCTCCACGAAAGTGTGGATGTCCTCCGCGTTCGGGTCGATGGCGAGGGCGCCGGACTCGAGGTCCTCCAGGATGCCCTGCAGGCCCGCGAGGATGGCGTCGGTGTCTTCTTTGGAGTTGATGCCCTGTGCCCCCAGCATGGCGGCATGGGCCATGGACCCCGTAATGTCCTCTTTGTACATGCGGGAGTCGAACTGGATGCTGGAATTGAAATCGTTGGTTTTGGGGTCGATCTCTTTCGAGAACCGTCCGGTCCAGAGTTTCATGAGATTATTTCTCCTCAAGTTTGTAGGCCTGTTCGCTCATGGCCTGGGCCTTGATGGGAAGGCCGAAGAGGTTGATGAACCCGGCGGAGTCGGTCTGGTCGTAGACCTCGTCCTCGTCGAAGGTGGCGAGGCCCGGGTTGTACAGGCTGTAGGGGGAGGTGACGCCGGCGTTGATGATGTTGCCCTTGTAGAGCTTCAGCTTCACGGTGCCGGTGCAGTGCTCTTCGAGTTTGTTCACGAACGCGTCGAGGGCTTCGCGCAGCGGGGTGAACCACTGGCCGTTGTAGACGAGTTCGGCGTAGGTGAT
>CAJGDU010000053.1 GCA_904502175.1 Clostridiaceae bacterium | reverse complement strand
CCTGAATGATGGCATTATAGTTCTGCTGATACTGGAAGAAATAGGTGGACAGGTTGTCGATCCAGGCAGACCAGAACTTGCCCCAGAGGTCGGGGTTCTCCGCGAAACCGGCCAGGTAGTACATGGCGTTGCGGACGACCGTGCCCCAGGAACCGAACTCTTCGAGTTCCGCGTCAAGCGTGGTGCGGGGGTCGGAGTTCGTGATCTTGCCGTACTTGGCAATTTCATAGATGAGGGCGATGGTGCCGTACCAGGAGTCGTTGACACCGATATCGATGGTGATGAGATCGGCTTTCCTGATGGTGTTGCGGATGTGTGACTTTTCTTTTTCAAGCCATTTCTTGGTGTAGACACCGCCGGTGAAGTTCGCCAGCTGGTTGATCTCCCACCATTTCATCTTGTAATTGTCCTGCAGCTCATAGCGCAGAGTGCCGGAAGTAAAGCCCGGATAGGCCAGCGAATAGAACTTCGCGCCGGTGTCTCTGGCGATATGGTCCGCATAAGAGCCCTTGATGCGGGTCTTGTAGATGATCTTCTTCCCTCTTCTGTTGTAATCGGGCAGACCGAAGCCGGAGGCAACACTGTCGCCGATACAGACGTAGGTGCCGTAATGACGGACGTTGTTTCTGTTCGCGGCAAGCGCCGAAATAGAAGCAACAGACATCATCATGATGCACGCAGTGAGGATAGCGATGACTTTTTTGAGTGACTTTTTCATTGTTTCATCTCCACTGTTTTCTCAACTACTCAACTGTCTAAAGTGCTGAAGCACTTATTCGAACAAGCAACATTATATATAAAATACTCGTTCTCTTTCAATAAACAACCCCTTATGTAAAGAAAAAACATACAGACCGATTAACATTTCTGAAAACCGGTCTGCCTGGCAGGGATGGTGCGATTTGAACGCACGAGTCACGGAGTCAAAGTCCGTTGCCTTAACCGCTTGGCTACACCCCTGTATCTTCCGTTTGAAAAAGCCGCCCGTCAAAATGAAGGGCGGCCTCTTTGCGATGTGGGGTGGGCGATGGGATTCGAACCCATGGTCTCCAGAGCCACAATCTGGCGCTTTAACCAACTAAGCTACGTCCACCATATGCAAAAGAAAATGGCACGCCAGAAGGGACTCGAACCCCTGACCCACTGCTTAGAAGGCAGTTGCTCTATCCAGCTGAGCTACTGGCGCAAATATTGTGGAGCGGGTGATGGGAATCGAACCCACGTAACCAGCTTGGAAGGCTGGAATTCTACCATTGAACTACACCCGCGTGTCGATAGCGACGGTCATTATTATATAAGAATGACCGTCGCATGTCAACAATATTTTAGGCCGCTTTTACGCTGATTTCATCGCCTTCCAGACTGACGTGGATGTGCTCCACAGGAGCCCCGTCAGCGTCGATGATGAGGTCGGCGATCTTGTCTTCGATGGTCCGTCGAATGACGTTCCGAAGGTCTCTCGCGCCCCGGACTTTGCTGTCCATTCTGTCGCGGATGGCGGCGGGGACATCGTCGTCATAAGTGAGCTCGATGCCCTTGTCTTTGAGCGGGTCGATGAGCTCGCCGAGCATGAGGACCGCAATGTCTTCGTAGTCCTTGTCGGACAGGTCGTTGAAGAAGACCACTTCGTCCACACGGCCGATGAACTCAGGCCGCAGGAAGTCTCTCAGCGCCTTCATGGCGTGTTCTTTTCCGGCCGCTTCCCTGCTCTCTCCGAAACCGAGGGAGGTGTCCTTGAACTGGCTGCCCGCGTTGGAGGTCATGACGATGACCGTGTTCGAAAAGTCGACCGTTCTCCCCTGCGCGTCGTTGATGCGTCCCTCGTCGAGGATCTGCAGCAGGATGTTCATGACGTCCGGGTGGGCCTTTTCGATCTCGTCGAAGAGCAGGACCGAATAGGGTTTGCGGCGGACTTTTTCCGTCAGCTGGCCCGCCTCGTCGTAGCCGACATAGCCGGGCGGCGAACCAATGATGCGGGAGACGCTGAACTTCTCCATGAACTCGGACATGTCGAGACGGATGAGGGTCTCGGGCGTATCGAAGAGCTGGTTGGCCAGCTGCTTGACCAGTTCGGTCTTACCCACGCCGGTGGGTCCGACGAAGATGAAGGAGGCGGGTTTCCGTCTCGCGTTGATCTGGATGCGGCTGCGTTTGACCGCGTTGGCCACCGCGTGGATGGCCTCCGGCTGGCCCTTGACCTTTTCGGCCAGCGCCTCTTCCAGGTGCGCGAGTTTCCGGATGTCGGACTCGATGACCTTGGAGGCGGGCACGCCGGTCCACAGCTGGATGACCTTGCCGAGGTCCTCTTCCAGGACCTGGTTGTCCTTGGCGGCCTCCTGCAGCTCAGGCAGTTTGGCCTCTTCGGTCATGATCTCCGACTTGACCTTGGCCTGTTCCTCGTAGTCGGGGTTTTCGGTCTCGGCTTCGAGGGCTTCCAGGTCTGCCTTCAGCTCCTCCAGATTCCGCTCGGCGATCTCCGCCTCGGAGATGGCTTTGTTGCGAAGGTTGGCGGCGGTGCAGGCCTCGTCCAGAAGGTCGATGGCCTTGTCCGGCAGGAACCGGTCGGTGATGTAGCGCTCCGACAGCACGACGGCCTTGTGGACCAGGGTGTCGGAGATTTGGACCCGGTGGAAGTCTTCGTAGTATTTCTTGACGCCCAGGAGGATCTGATAGGTGTCCTCGATGGACGGTTCCTCGACCTTGATGGGCTGGAACCGGCGCTCCAGAGCGGCGTCCTTTTCGATGTTCCGGCGGTATTCGTTGAACGTCGTGGCGCCGATGACCTGTATTTCGCCCCGGGACAGGGCGGGTTTCATGATGTTGGCGGCGTTCATATTGCCTTCCGCGTCGCCGGTGCCCACGAGGTTGTGGATCTCGTCGATGAAGAGGATGATGTTCCCCTCCGCCTTGACCTCGTCGATGAGCCCTTTGATACGGCTCTCGAACTGTCCGCGGAACTGGGTGCCGGCCACGAGGGCGGTGAGGTCCAGAAGATGGATCTCCTTGTCGGCCAGTTTGGCGGGGACTTCCCCTTTGGCGATGCGCTCCGCGAGGCCCTCCGCGATAGCGGTCTTACCGACACCGGGCTCACCGATGAGACAGGGGTTGTTCTTGGAACGGCGGCAGAGGATCTGGATGGCGCGGTTGATCTCCTGGTCCCGCCCGACGATGTTGTCGAGCTCGTCATTGCGGGCTCTGGCGGTCAGGTCGGTGCAGTAGAGGCCGAGGAAACGGCGCTTCTTGTTGCGCCCCTTCTCCCCTTTGCGTCCGCGGCGTCCCCGCTTCGGGGCGTCGGCTTCCTCCGTTGCGGCGGGGGCCGGTAAATCGCCCATGGCATCGGGGTCGGTGAGACCGGCGGCCATATCGGGGTTGCCCAGCGCGCCGAACAGGGACTGGAGAGACGGCATGGTGGGTGCGCCACCCTCTTCGAAGTCGTCATCCGAATCGAAGCCGAGCATCTGGTTGACCTGCTCGGTGATGGCGTCCATATCGTCTTCGGAGATGCCCATGTTGTCCATGAAGTGCTTCACGGGACCGATGTTCATCTCCATGGCGCATTTGATGCAGTAGCCCTCGGGTTCCGACTTGTTGTCATTGACTTTGGAAATGAAGACCACCGCGGGGTTTTTCTTGCATTTCGAGCAAAGTACTTGCTTCATAAATAGCGCTCCTAACTGTTAGTTTTCGTCACCGGACGCATTCTTCGCGCCGATCTGCTTGAGGTCGGGCGCATAGGCAAAGAATGCGACAAGCGTGAGTACAGCCGC
Source organism: Clostridiaceae bacterium (assembly GCA_904502175.1). Classification (GTDB taxonomy): domain Bacteria; phylum Bacillota; class Clostridia; order Oscillospirales; family Acutalibacteraceae; genus RUG420. The sequence continues at coordinate 3,452 of CAJGDU010000053.1, read as the reverse complement.
GACAGCAACGAGAATGACGATGACCACAGATGGCAGAGCAAACCATTTGTGGAGCACACCGAAGCCCGGTGCGCACAGAAGCAGCAATACCATGACCACATAGTAAGCGACCGTGGCGACCTTGCCATAGATGATGGCGGCCCGGGGCGTGATGTCATGCGTGAGCAGCGCGATGCCGCCGATGAGCATGAGGACCTCCTTCAGGACGAAGATCCAGAAGAGCCAGCTTCCCGCCCGGAGCAGAGAGTCGGAGGACGCGTGGAAATAGAAGAAATAGGCAATGGCCAGGGTGATCTGCGTGAGCTTGTCCGCAATGGGGTCCAGGAGTTTGCCGAGGTTCGAGACCTGGTTGAACTTCCGGGCGATCTTCCCGTCGAACGTGTCCGTGAGGCCGTTGATGACCAGCACAATGACCGCCGCCACATAATGTCCTTTCAGGAACAGGACGAGGAACACGGGAATGAGCAGGATGCGGATGGCGGAGAGCAGATTCGGGATGGTCAGCGCGCCTTCCTTCAGGTTTCCGAGTTGATGTTTCAGATTGCTGTTCATTGTATTGATATCTCCTTTGGCTCCGGACTCCCCACGAGTCCGGAGAGTGAGCTTTCCTGACTATAACATAATAAGCTTACTTTAAACAAACTTTTAAGATTTGTCCTTTTCTTTGTCTTTTTCCGGATGTTTCGGCTGATGTTTCATCCGGTGAGTTTTCTGAATGACGCCCATCTCATAAGAGAAACTGGTCCGTCCGTTGGTGAAGGCCTGGATGGCCGCGGGGCCCACTTCTCTCGCCCGGTGGCGGGTGCCGCCGAGGCCGTAGATGTCCGCGTACTCGCCGGTGAGGACCGAAACGCGGGTGTCGCTGGCATAGACGGATTTGATGTAGGTGTCATAGGGTTCCTCGAAGGACTTGCGCCCGGAGGAGGAATAGCCCTGCAGCAGCTGATGGTTGCTGCTGCCGTACTCCGCGAGGACCAGGTAGGTGTGGCCGTTCGGAGAGAACGTGAAGGCCGACAGGGAGCTGGTGCCGTAACTCATTTCGGTGTTCTTCTTGAGGTTCTTCAGGAAGACCAGCTTGTCGTCGCCCACACCGACCACGGTGTCGTTCTCGGAGAAGTCGACCGCGAGGATGGCGGTGCCGGGATACTCGGTCTCGGAGACCGGGTCGGAGTACTCGAAGTCGAAGACATAGATCTTCGAGTAGGTGGTGCCGTCTTTGACCCCGAGGACCGAGACCGCGACATAGCGGCCGTTTTCGGAGAGGGCCACGGACGTGATGGTGTAGTCGGCACAGTTCCAGACGAACTGTTTGTCTTTGTAGGTGCTGTTCCACACCGTCAGCCGGGAGGTGGCGGAGCCGGAGAGCGTGGCGAGGGCGATGTTCCCCTTCCTGCCGAGACAGGCGGTAATGATGTCCTCTCCTTCCCCGGTCTTGCCCTCATGGAGCAGTTCCGTCCGGTTTTCCACACGGTACTTGTGGCCGCCCCGATCATAGACCAGCGCGCGGTCCGGACTGATGTAGACCGCCGGTTTCGCGTAGGCGTGCTCGAAGGAGCGGATCTCCTTGGCGGAGCCGTCCAGCGTGACGGTCCGGTTCTTGTAAAGGATGTAAATGTCGCCGTTCAGGACGTCGACTTTTTCGACGGAACTGGAGTTCACCTTATAGGGATAGCCTTCCCCCGTCCCCACGGACGAGAAGAAGTTGTTCCAGCCGTCCCGCGCCCCGGAAAGCGGAGTGCCGCGGAACCGGGAGACTGCCAGTATGAGCAGCATGAGGATGAGCAGAACGACCGCGGCCACCCGTAAGGCGCGGCGGGTCCTCTCTGATACATCGCCCCGGAACAGCCGGACGACGGCATCTTTGACGCGCTCCATGGAGAGCACCTCCTGACGTTATCGAAATAGTTCTTCGTTGTTTTCGTAATAGACTTTGTGCAGGCACAGGCCGTGCGCCGGCGCGGTCTTCCCCGCCGCGTTCCGGTCCCGGGCCTCCAGGATGGCGGGAATGCTCCCGTCCTCCCGTTTGCCGAACTCGATGGCGAGCAGGGTGCCGGCCATGATGCGGACCATGTTGTAGAGGAACCCGTCCGCCTCCACGAGGAAGACGACGCTGTCCCCCTCCCGGTACACTTCGGCCCGGCGGACGGTGCGGATGTTCTCGTTCACAGGTTCCTTCGCGTTCGTGAAAGACGTGAAGTCGTGGGTGCCGAGGAAGTCCTTCGCGTTGCGGTCCATGCGCGCCGCGTCGAGCGGCGGGTGGACAAAGTACGCGCGGTCCTCGGTGAAGGGGTCCCGGGCGCTGCCGTTCCAGATGCGGTACAGGTACTGCTTGGCCGTGGCACTGTAGCGCGGGTGGAAGTCCTCCGGCACTTCAACGCAGTCCGAGACCGCGATGTCCGGCGGGAGCTTCGCGTTCATGGCGGCAATGAGCCGATAGCAGGAAATGGGGTTCTCGGTCCGCAGCGTACAGCAGAACATGTCCGCGTGGACCCCGGTGTCGGTCCGGGAACAGCCCGTGACCGGGTCCCGGGTGCCGAAGAGCGCCTCCACGGCGTCCTGGACCTCCTCCATGACGCTGTGCGCGTTCTCCTGGACCTGCCATCCGTGATAGCGGGTGCCGAGGAACCGCAGAGTCAGTAACAAGTTTCTCATACAAGTCTTCCAAAGAAATGGTTCAGCAGGATGATGCCGGTGAGTACGGCGACCATGACGAGGAGGGCCACGTAGTCTCTGGCCTCCAGTTTCATCTGGCGCATGCGGGTCCGGCCTTCATAACCGTGATAGCAGCGGCATTCCATGGCGTAGGCCAGTTCATAGGCCCGGCGGAAGCTGGTGATGAACAGCGGGATGAACACCGGGATGAGGGCCCGGGTGCGTTCCAAAAGGTTGCCCGTCTCGAGGTCGGCGCCTCTCGCCTTCTGCGCGCTGGTGATGCGGTCGAACTCCTCGATGAGGGTGGGGATGAACCGCAGCGCGATGGTCATCATCATGGCGATGGTGTGGACGCCGCTCCGCATGAACTTCAGGGGAGAAAGCAGCCGTTCGATGGCGTCGGTGATGAGCGTGGGCGATGTGGTATAGGTCAGAAGCGAACTCGCGACGATGAGGGCGAGGATGCGGATGACCATGAAGATGGCGGTGTAGAGACCTCCGGTGTAGAGGTGGATGAACTTCCACTCCCAGATGAGGTCGCCCGTCCGGATGTAGAGCAGGTTCAGGACGGCGGTGAACAGGATGATGATGAGCACCGGTTTGATGCCCTTCAGAATGGTCCGGATGGAGATGCGGCTCAGCGCGATGATGACGCCGAGCGTGAGCACCATGAGGCCCATGGACCAGAAGTTGTGACAGACGAAGATGAAGACGATGAAGAAGAGCGTGAGCACCAGCTTCATGCGCGGGTCCAGGCGGTGGATGACAGAACTTCCCGGGAAGTACTGACCGATGGTGAT
>CAJGDU010000052.1 GCA_904502175.1 Clostridiaceae bacterium | reverse complement strand
GCAGTCCGCGTTCTTCAACCTGACGCAGATCATCCCCGGCGACGAAGCGCTCCAGCTCATGAAAGACGCTGCCACCAAGTCCTTCTCCAAGAAGGGTGAGGACATCGTCCGCATGAACCACGAGGCCATCGACAAGGGCTTTACCGCCATGTCCAAGGTCGACGTCCCGGCCGCATGGGCCGACGCCACCGACACCCCGAAGAAGCCGCTGTTCGAAGTCAAGGACCCCGAGCTCAAGAAGTTCATGGACAACGTCCTCGTCCCCACCAACGACCAGCACGGCGACGACATCCCCGTCTCCGTCTTCTCCGACTATGTCGAAGGCAAGCAGCCCCTCGGCTCCGCTGCCCTCGAAAAACGCGGTGTCTCCCTCTTCGTTCCGGAGTGGCAGCCCGACAAATGTATCCAGTGTAACCAGTGCGCCTATGTCTGTCCGCACGCCGTCATCCGTCCGGTCGCCATGACCGAGGCCGAAGCCGAAGCGGCTCCCGCCTCCACCAAGCTCGTCGACCTGCGCGGCGTCGCCGGCTACAAGTTCGGCATCGTCGTCTCTCCGTATGACTGCTCCGGCTGCGGTTCCTGCGCGAACATCTGCCCGGCAGGCGCGAAAGACCCGGCCAACAAGGCGCTCGTCATGAAGCCCTTCGAGGCGCAGAAGACCGAGCACTTCGCCTTCGAATATGCTCAGGAACTGCCCGAGAAGGCAGAAGTCCTCGAGAAGTTCAAAGACACCACCGTCAAGGGCTCTCAGTTCAAGAAACCTTACCTCGAGTTCTCCGGCGCCTGCGCCGGCTGCGGCGAGACTCCGTACGCGAAGCTCGTCACCCAGCTCTTCGGTAACAGAATGTACATCGCCAACGCCACCGGCTGCTCCTCCATCTGGGGCAACTCCGCTCCCTCCACCCCGTTCTGCAAGGACGCGGAAGGCAAGGGTCCGGCATGGTCCAACTCCCTGTTTGAGGACAACGCCGAGTTCGGTTACGGCATGATGCTCGCCAACAAGCAGATCCGCGAGCGGCTCCTCGAAGATGTCGACAAGATCGCCGCTGTGGCGCCGGCCGACGTCAAGGAGAAAGCCCAGGCCTGGATGGAGACCTTCAAGAGCTCCACCGCCAACGCGGCTCCGGCTGCTGAGCTGGCCGCCATCCTCTCCGGCGTGAAGCTGGACGACGCGGAAGCCCAGAAGGCCGTGGAAGACGTCCTCGGCGACAAGGACTACCTCGCCAAGAAGTCCCAGTGGATCTTCGGCGGCGACGGCTGGGCCTACGACATCGGTTTCGGCGGTCTGGACCACGTCCTCGCCTCCCATGAAGATGTCAACATCATGGTCTTCGATACCGAGGTTTACTCCAACACCGGCGGACAGGCCTCCAAGTCCACCCGCACCGGTGCCATCGCGAAGTTTGCCGCTTCCGGTAAGACCGTGAAGAAAAAAGACCTCGCCGGTATCGCCATGAGCTATGGCTACGTCTATGTCGCTCAGGTCGCCATGGGTGCTGACTACAACCAGACCCTGAAGGCCATCCATGAGGCCGAGGCCTATGACGGCCCGTCCATCATCATCGCCTACGCTCCGTGCATCAACCACGGCATCAAGGGCGGTCTGGCCATCGCCATGGCGGAAGAGAAGAAGGCCGTTGCCTCCGGTTACTGGAACCTGTTCCGGTACAACCCGGCCCTCATCGCCGAAGGCAAGAACCCGTTCACCCTCGACAGCAAAGACCCGACCGAGGAATACAAAGACTTCATCATGAACGAAGTCCGGTACTCCTCCCTCAAGCGCTCCTTCCCCGAGAAGGCCGACGCGCTGTTCGATCAGGGTGCCGCCGAAGCCAAAGAACGCCTTCAGTACCTCAAGCGTCTGACCGCGTTGTACGCTCCGGAAGAATAAGTGCTTGCTAAAAAATTAGCACTGTATTAGAATGAATTTAGAAGTGGCGCTGAGTCTTCACTCAGCGCCATTTTTATCGGGTATTGCATAATAAAATAGTTTCAATAAAGGAGGAACGTTGCTATGGCCAAATATGTAATGGCTTTGGATCAGGGTACCACCAGTTCCAGAGCGATCATCTTTGACAAGTACGGCAAAATCGTCACCAAGTCCCAGAGAGAGTTCGAGCAGATCTACCCGCATGCAGGCTGGGTCGAACACAGACCGGAAGACATCCTCATGACGGAGCTGCAGTGCGTCGCCACCATCCTCGGCGAGGGCGAGATCGACCCGAAGGACATTGCGGCCATCGGTGTCACCAACCAGCGTGAGACCACCATCCTGTGGGACAAGACCACCGGCCGTCCGGTCCACAACGCCATCGTCTGGCAGTGCCGCCGCACCGCGGACTATGCCGAGAAGCTGAAGGAAGAAGGCTATCTGGAGACCATCAAGGCCAAGACCGGACTCATCGTCGACGCCTATTTCTCCGCCACCAAGATCCGCTGGCTGCTGGACAACGTTCCCGAAGCACAGGAACTCGCGGACGAAGGCAAGCTCCTCTTTGGCACCATCGACACCTGGCTCATCTGGAACCTGACCGGCGGCGCCGTTCATCCGGAGACCGCGGTCCATGTCACGGACTATTCCAACGCCACCCGGACCATGCTGTTCAACATCAACACCCTGTCCTGGGATGAGGAACTCTGCGACCTCATGGGCATCCCCATGAACATCCTGCCGAAAGTCGTTCCCTCCAGCCAGGTCTACGGCCTTGTGGCGCCCGGCATCGCCGGCCTCGAAGGCCTCGAAGGCACACCCGTCTCCGGCGCCATCGGCGACCAGCCCGCTGCCCTCTTCGGTCAGTGCGCGTTCCAGGACGGCATCGTCAAGTCCACCTACGGCACCGGCTGCTTCCTGCTCATGAACACCGGCAAACAGAGAGTCGAGTCCAAGAGCAACCTCATCTCCGGCATTGCCTGGGCCCTGTCCGATGAAGACATCACCTACTGCCTGGAAGGCTCCGCCTTCAACTGCGGCGCCACCATCCAGTGGCTGCGCGACGAGCTCCAGATGATCGACAAGGCGCCCCGCTGCGACGAACTCGCCGAGTCCGTCCCGGACGCCAACGGCATCTATCTGGTCCCGGCCTTCACCGGCCTCGGCGCCCCCTATTGGGATATGTATGCCCGCGGCTGCATCGTCGGCCTGACCCGCGGTGTCAATCGCGCCCACTTCTGCCGCGCGGTCATCGAAGCCATCTGCTATCAGTGTGCCGACCTCGTCAACGCCATGCGTGACGACTCCGGCATGGCCATCAAGTCCATCCGTGTCGACGGCGGCGCCTCCGTCTCCGACATCATGATGCAGATCCAGTCCGACGTCCTCGACTGTGAAGTCAACCGGCCGAAGATCGTCGAGACCACTGCCCTCGGCTGCGCCTACTGCGCCGGTCTTGCGGTGGGCTTCTGGAAAGACCTCGACGAGATCGCCGAGAACCGCGAAGTCTCCAAGATCTACTATCCCGCCATGGACGCCGCCACCCGCGACGAGCTCTATGCCGGCTGGAAAAAAGCGGTCGAAAGAGCCAAAGACTGGATCGACCACTGAGTCGACCGTCCGAAATACCACACGAGACCTCCCCGTTTTCGGGGAGGTTTTCTGTTTGTGTATAGCTTTTCGTACATTTTTCTCCTCGTTTGGAATATTTTGACAAGTAGAAACAGATTTCGCCAAAAAAATCTGTTTACACCGCACAGTTTGATTGCTATAATGGTTCACGTTATTACAAAAAACACCGGAGGAAACTGTATGAACTCGGAACGGTATTCAAGACAGGGCATGGTCCCCGAATTCGGCAACGGCGGACAGGACATGCTGGAAGACGCCAGCGTCCTCGTCATCGGCGCCAGCTCCATCGGCACGACGCTCATGTACAACCTGGCTTCGGCCGGCGTCGGCACCCTCGGCATCGCGGACCACAATATCGTCGGCCCCTCCAACCTCAACGCGCACATCCATTTTGAGGAGGACCTCGGCACCCTGAAGGTCATTTCCGCCACGCGGAAACTGAAAGCCTACAACAGCCTCATCAACATCATCCCGCACGCCACCGCCATCAACAAGGACAACGCGTACGAGATCATCAGTCAGTATGACATCGTCATCCTCGCGGTCAACAACCCGCAGACTGCCATGCTGGTCAATGAAGCCTGTGTCGAGCTCGGCAAGCCCTTCGTCTTCGGCAAGACCAACGGGTTCATCGGCACGACCGCGTTCATCCTTCCGGGTGAAACGCCCTGCCTCGCCTGCTTCTACGGAGAGGAGATCCCTCCGGAGGACAACTACGGCAGCGTCAGCGGCGTCTCCTCCACCATCGGCTCTCTCATGTCCTCTTCTGTCCTGCAGTATCTGCTGGGTGCGGAGGTCGCCATGAAAGGCAAGCTCTTCATCTACAACTGTGAAGACGCCACCATTGAAAAAATCGACCTGACCCACCGGCACGACTGTGCCATCTGCGGTCAGAAGTCCGACTTTGAAGACGAAACATTCGATTTTGACGAAGAGGAGGCATGACCATGCAAGCCAATGAAACCTTTGAGCGCTATGACGGAAAAGTCCGCGAGTGCTGCAACTATGCAGTCCGCTCTTCCAAGAGTTTTTACGACAACGGCGAGCCCGACAAGCGGCAGCCCGGCGGCCGGGGCGAACTCATGCTCCGGGAACAGCTGACCAAAGACCTGCAGGAGTTCTGCGACGAGGTCGACGAGGTCAACTTCTACGCGAAGCAGAAGGCGTACATCACGTCCAACCTGCTGACCTTCATTTTCCTGATTGCCACCGCCGCACTCGCCATCCTGGCCCTGCTCATCAACAAGTACTTCCTGCTGGCGGCTCTGGTCACCGCGCTCCTGTCCCTCCTGGCCGTCTTCGGCATCTTCGGAGGCACGTCCAAGAGCGTGGAAGACGTCAACATCTTCGCCCGCCGGAAACCCGTCGGGGAGACCACCTCCCGCGTCATCTTCGAGGCGAACCTCGACGCCCCCTACAAACGCAACATTTCCCGCGGCGCCGCCGCGTTCCTGAAGTTCCTGGCCATCCTCGGCGTGGCGCTGTACATCGCCTACGTTGTCGTCATGCTCCTCGTGGACTACGGCACCCTGAACTTCGCCTATGAGAGAGAGTTCTCGTACCTCGCGTACGTCCTGCCCATCTTCGTCATCTTCCCGCTCATCCTGAGCCGGACGGTGTCCATCGGCTCCTCCTTCCCCGGCGTCGCCGACAACCTGCTCGGCGCCTACACCGCCTGCGGAGCCATGCGCTACATGGCGGAACAGGACCTGCGGCTCGAGAACACCGAGCTCTGCGTGCTCCTCACTTCCTCGAAGGAAGCGAAGCATGCCGGCGCCAAAGCCTTCGTGAAAGACTTCAAGGCCGACCTGGATGCGCTGGACACCACCGTCCTCTGCTTCGACTCCATCTATGACGCCGATTCCCTGAACGCGGTCACCAAGGGCCGCAAAGCTTCCAAGCTCATAGAGGAAGCCGCCGCCAACGCCGGCGTCATGCTGACCGACCACAACCCGAAGTACCACAAGGGCAGCCTCAAGGTCTATTCGAAGGCCGGCCTCTCCGCCGCGCAGATCTCCTCGCTGCCGGACGAAGTCCCGTTCTTCTACCGCTCCGAGGCGGACAACGACGAGCTGCTGAACCCGAACGCGGTCCACGCCGTCGAAGGCGCCATCAAAGTGGCCCTCGAAGCAGCGTACGCTGTGGACGCTCCCGCGGAGTAAACAAAAAAAGAAAACCGACCCGCAAGGGTCGGTTCTTTTTTAATCTTTTGACAGGATGACCAGCAGGAGGCCTTCCGTGTGGGTGACCTCCGCGAACGGGCTCCCCGCCGCCACCTCGTTGGACACGCCGAGGGTGGTGTCCGGCGTGAGGGTGTGGTCTTCGAGCGGGTACTTCGCCCCGGTGATGGTCAGACCTCTGACCGCGCCGCCATAGGCGATGAGCCCGAAGTAGGAGAACCGGTTCTCCGGTCCCGCGGCCGGGACCCGGAAGGTGCCGGGCGTCTTCAGGAAGACCCGGTTCTGTCCGTCCTCGAACCACAGCTCCTCCACGCGGGGGTCTCCCGCGTATTTGGCAAGCAGGCCGAGGTTGCCCATGGTGTGGTCCAGCCGGCCGCCGAGGCCGCCGAGGACCCGGATGCGGGAGAAGCCGTGCGCCACCGCGTAGTCGATGGCCGCTTCGCTGTCGGTCATGTCTTTGACACTGGGCAGCAGCACGAGGTCTTCCGCCGCCGCCCGCTCCGCCGCGGTGGGCGGGGTGCCGGAGTCGTAGTCCCCGATGAGGTAGACCGGCTTGCCCTGCGGCATGCCGAGCTGTTCCGCCACCTGCAGGCCGCCGTCGGCGCAGATGACCGCCTCACAGGCGGCAAAGTCCACCGACAGCTCCGGGAGGCCGTCCACCCGGGAGGTGATGATGAGGACCACGGTCCCACTTCCTTTCCTGTCATTCGAGAAAAAAGCCGCCGATGCGCTCGACGGCTTTTTGTTGTTGGATCAGATGCCCTTTTTCTTGATGGGCTTCGGCGCGGTCCGCTTTTTGATAAAGGGGACCACCAGCGCTTTCGCCGAGGACGGAAGGCCGAGGGCGAAGAGCTTGGCCGTATCGATGAGGCTGCCGCCGTTGAGCAGGTGGACCAGACCATCGGCCATGGTGTCGGAGAACACGCCCTTGGACGTGTGGACCAGACGGTTGATGGGGATGGTGGTGGCGGACTCGACCACGAGCTTCTTCATGTTCTCCGGGATACCGGGGATGCCCATGAGGGCGTTGAAGGCGCCGTTGATGGCTCTGCCGGGCTTGCTCTCCGTGGCGTCGCCGATGGCGTCGGCCTGGGTGAGGCGGCGGTCGGTCGGGTCGGGCAGGAACTCGTCCAGATCGTAGCCGAGGACGTTGTAGAACTCGACGTCGGAGACTTCGCCGATGTTCGCCTTGAAGTAATGCGGCGCGAAGTCGGCATAGTCGGCCTCTCCGGCGAGGTCGTCGCCGTAGTCGATGTCCACGTCGGCGGTAAGGCGGATGTCTCTGGAGGAGGCGCCGATCATGATGCTGTAGGTGCCGGGCTCCACGACCCACTTGTCGAGGTCGGTGCTGTAGTACTCGAAGGCACAGCGGTCGAGGGTGAGCTCGACATTCTTCGTCTCACCGGGTTCGAGGGAGACGCGGGCAAACTCCTTGAGTTCTTTTCTGGCGCGATACACTTTGGAAGCGAAGGTGGCGCCGACATAGAGCTGCGCGATCTCATCGGCCTTCATGCTGCCGACGTTCTTGATGTTGAAGCAGACCGCGACTTTG
>CAJGDU010000051.1 GCA_904502175.1 Clostridiaceae bacterium | reverse complement strand
TGCCCCGCAGCTGAACGACACGGGCATCATCGACCTGCGAGAGGCCCGTCATCCGCTCATCGACCCGCACAAGGTCGTGAAGACCAACATCCGTCTGGGAGAGGAGTTTGACACCCTCGTCATCACCGGCCCCAACACCGGTGGTAAAACGGTGTCCATCAAGACCCTCGGCCTCATGTCCCTCATGGCGTCCGCCGGCCTCATGCTCCCGGTGGCGGACCGGAGCAAAATGTGTGTCTTCGAGTCCGTCTATGCGGACATCGGCGATGAGCAGTCCATCGAACAGTCTCTGTCCACCTTCTCGTCCCATATGACGAACATTGTGGACATTCTCGACAAGGCGGACGAGCACTCTCTGGTGCTCATCGACGAACTCGGCGCCGGGACGGACCCGGTCGAGGGCGCGGCCCTCGCCATGGCGGTCCTGGAACGGCTGCACGAGAAGGGCGCGAAGATCGCCGCCACCACCCACTACGCAGAACTCAAGGCCTACGCCTTGCAGACGCCCCGGGTGGCCAACGCCGCCTGCGAGTTCGACATCCACACGCTGTCGCCCACTTACCGCCTCATCATCGGCGCGCCGGGCCGGTCCAACGCCTTTGCCATTTCGGAACGGCTGGGTCTGTCCCCGGACGTCGTGGAGCGGGCGAAGGAACTGGTCTCCGAGGAGAACAGCCGGTTCGAACAGGTCGTCGAGACCCTCGAAGAGAGCCGGGCCGCCCTCGAGTCCGAACGGGAAGAGGCGGACCGCATGACCCGGGAGGCCCGGGAAGCCAGGGACAAGGCCGAAGAGGTCAAGTCCTCGGTGGAGGCCATGCGGGACGCGGAGATCGAGAAGGCGCGGGCGGAGGCCGAGCGCATCCTCGACAAGGCCCGAAGAGAGGCCGCGTTCTTCATGGACGACCTCGAAAAACTGAAGAAAGAGCGCAAGCGTGCCGCCGACCTGTCCCAGGTGTCCGCGGACGCCAAACGGACCATCCGGAAACATGAAGACGCGCTGTATGATATCACCCGGCCCATCGCCGCCGAAGAAGAGGATGACGACTATGAGCTGCCCCGCCCGCTCGAAGTGGGGGACAGCGTCCTCGTCCGGGACCTCGGCCCCGCCCTCGTGTCCGCCCTGCCGGACAAGCGCGGCCAGGTGGAAGTGACCGCCGGCATCATCAAGACCCGCGTGGATCTCTCCCGCGTCCGTCTCGATGACCAGAAGCGCGCCCAGAAAGCCCGCAACGCCGAGAGCAAGGCCGGCCGCCGGAACCAGCGCGGAAGCGGCACCTTCGAGACGAAGGCCACCTCCAAAGTGGAGACCAGTGTGGACCTCCGGGGCATGACCCAGGAGGAGGCCATCATGGCCCTCGACCGGTTCCTGGACCTGCAGCTGCGCTACGGCGTGGACTCCTTCACGGTCATCCACGGCAAGGGCACCGGCGCCCTGAAGAAGGCCGTCAAGCGTTACCTCGACAAGAACCCGCGGGTCAAGTCCCACCGCCTCGGCGGCTACGGCGAAGGCGAAGACGGCGTCACCATCGTCAGTCTGAAGTGAGAAAAGGGGAGAGCCATGTACGATTCTCTGCAGGAGGCACTCGCGGCCGCCTACGGCCCAGGCGTCGAAGTGGAAGATCGGGTCCCTGCGTCCGGCAGTGCCCTCAATGAAGTCTGGCACCTCCACCTGTCGAACGGCGAGGTGCTCTTCCTGAAAACCAACGCCTTCGCGAAATGGAAGTATTTCACCGCGGAAGAAGCGGGGCTTGCCGCCATCCGCTCCACCGGCACCATCTCCGTGCCCCGCTGCCTCGGCAGCGGCACTGCCACCGGCTGCGGGTTCCAGAGACAGTTCTCGTTCCTCCTGATGGAACAGCTGGCGTCAGCCGCTCAGACGGCGGACTTCTGGGAGACCTTTGCGGAGGAACTGGCAGCCATGCACAGGGCGCCGACGGCAGAGTACGTGCCCGGAGGCGTATATGGGTTCCGCGAGGACAACGTCATCGGGACCACGAAACAGGTCAATACACCGAAGGACTCCTGGGTGGACTTTTTCCGGGAGAACCGGCTGGAGTTCCAGTTCAAACTGGCCTATGACTGTTTCGGCGACGGCGAAAAGAAAGACTTTGCCCGTCTCCTGGACCGGCTGGACACGCTGCTGCCGGAGCCGGAATACCCGTCCCTCCTCCACGGCGACCTCTGGGGCGGCAACTTCATGACCGGCCCGGATGGGAAGGCCTGGCTCATAGACCCCGCGGTCTCTGTGGGCCACCGGGAAGCGGACCTCGCCATGACCGAACTGTTCGGCGGTTTCTCCCGGACCTTCTATGAGACTTACTACGAAGCGGCGTCCATTGAAAAGGACTACCGGGACCGCCGCGACCTCTATAACCTTTACCATCTTCTGAACCACCTGAACCTGTTCGGGGGTTCCTATTACGGCTCCGTGGTGCAGACACTGCGGAGATATGTCTGACCCGGGAGGCGGAACCATGGAAGCTGCAAAACAAGTCCACAACATCCCGCCGCTGTACGATGAGGACTCCCGCATCCTGGTGCTGGGGAGTTTTCCGTCCATCAAGTCCCGGGAGGCGGCGTTCTTCTACGGCCACCCGCAGAACCGGTACTGGAAAGTCCTGCCGTTCCTGCTCGGGGAACCGCTGCCGGAGACCGTCGAGGAAAAGGCCGCCATGATGCACAAACACCACGTCGCCATGTGGGACTCCATCGGCAGCTGCACCATCACCGGCTCCTCGGACAGCTCTATTACGGACGTGGTCCCGAACGACCTGTCGGTCATCCTGGACGCGGCGCCCATTGAAGCCGTCTTCACCAACGGCGCGGCCTCCACAGACTATTACAACCAGTACATTTACCCGGTCACGGGCATCAGACCCATCCGGCTGCCCTCCACCTCTCCGGCCAACGCGGCGTACAGCCTCGTCAGGCTTCGTACGCTCTGGGGCCGGGCGCTGGCGCCCTATCTCGACCTCCTCGAACCGGTGCCGTCTCCCGTCACGGAGCGCCTGTTCGCGGAGCAGGACAGAGAGTACGGGGCCTTCCAGCAGAAACTCATCCCCAACATAGACCCGGAGACCATCATCGGCGTCCGCACTCCGGTACTGCGAAAGTACGCGAAGGAGCTCCGCCGAAACGAACCGGCCCTTGCGGAACAGTTCCTCGACGGGCTGCCGCACCGGTATTTCGACGAGAACCAGCTTCACGCCTTTCTGCTCGGCGAGGAGAAGGACTACGAGCGGTGTATCGCCGGCGTGAAGGCGTTCCTGCCGGTCGTGGACAACTGGGCCACCTGCGACCAGCTGTCCCCGAAAGCGCTGGGGAAGAACAAAGAAGCCCTTCTGCAGGAAGTCTTCGGAAAGGGCAAAAAGAAAGGCTGGATCGATGCGAAGGACGCATACACGGTGCGGTTCGGCATCGGCATGCTCCTGCAGTGGTTCCTGGACGAAGACTTCTCGCCGGAGTTCCCGGAGCGGGTCGCTTCCGTGCGGTTCCAAAACGGGGACGAGACGGACGAATACTACGTGAACATGATGATCGCCTGGTACTTCGCCACCGCGCTCGCCAAACAGTATGACGCGGTCCTGCCGTATCTTCAGGAGGAGCGCCTCGAGCGCTGGACCCACAACAAGGCCATCCAGAAAGCGGTGGAGAGCTACCGCATCACCGACGAACAGAAGGCGTATCTCAAGACCCTGCGCCGGAAGAAAGAGAGCTGACCATGATCCATATCGGAGCCCACGTGTCCGTGGCAAAGGGCTGGGAAGCCATGGGGCGGACGAGCCTTGCCCTCGGAGGCGACACCTTCGCCTTCTTCCTCCGGAGCCCCCGGGGCGGCGCGGCGAAAGAGGTCGTGCCGGAGGACGCCGCGGCCCTGCGCGCCATTCTCACGGAACACGGCTTCGGCACCATCGTGGCCCACTCGCCCTACACCATGAACCTCTGCGCGGTCAAGGAGTACGTGGTGGAGCACGCGGAGGACGTCTTCCGGGGCGATCTACAGAACCTCGAAGACTATCTCCCCGGCCAGTATCTGAACTTCCACCCCGGCAGCCATGTGGGCCAGGGGGCAGAGGCTGCCATCCCGCGCATCGCCGACGCGCTGAACCGTCTCATGGAGCCGGGCCAGACGACGACCATCCTGCTGGAAACCATGGCGGGGAAGGGCAGCGAGGTCGGACGTTCCTTCGAGGAACTCCGGGCCATCCTGGACCTCGTGCGGCCGGATCTGCAGGACCGCTTGGGCATTTGTCTCGACACCTGCCATGTGTGGGATGCGGGCTACGACCTCTCGGACCCCGACCGCGTCCTCGACGAGTTCGACAGGGTCCTGGGACTGGAGCGGCTGAAGGCCATCCACCTCAACGACTCGAAGAACCCCTGCGGGGCGGCGAAAGACCGCCATGAAAAACTCGGACAGGGGTGCATCGGCACGGACCGCCTGAAGTCCGTCGCCACCCATCCGAAACTGCAGGGAAAACCCTTCGTGCTGGAGACGCCGAACGAGCTCTCCGGATACAAAGCGGAAATCGAAACGGTGAAGAGCTGGTTCTGTTGAACCGGCTTTTTTCTTTGTCCGGCCGGCCTTTTCATATTGTGTTTCTGTAGGAGAGAGGAGTACAATAAACTTCAGAGACCCCGCGCAGAAAGAGGAGACCCACGCATGAGAAACAGAACCACAAAAACCCATCGTTTTACCGGACGACTGACCGCAGTCCTTTTGCTGGTCGGCATGCTGTCCGCTGTCTTTTCCCTGTCTGCTGTCGCTTCATCCGGCAGGACCGTGGAAAAAGGCGCCGACGGCTACTGGGTCTGTGTGAAGGACGGCGCCATCGAGACATCGTATACCGGCATCGCGAAAAACCAGTACGGCTGGTGGCGTATTGTCGACGGCTATGTGGACTTCGATGCTTACGGGGTCTACAGAAACGAACTGGGCTGGTGGTATGTGGAAGGCGGTAAAGTGAACTTCGACTACACCGGCATCGCAAGAAATGATTACGGCTGGTGGCGCATCGTCGACGGAAAGGTCGACTTTGAGGCCAACGGCGTCTTCAGGAACGAATACGGCTGGTGGTATGTCAAACAGGGAAAGGTCGACTTCGGGTTCACCGGCCTGGCCAGCAACGGCCTGGGCAACTGGTATGTCCGGAACGGAAAAGTCGATTTCAACTATTATGGGTCCTATTCCAAAGGCGGTGTCACCTATCAGATCGAGGGCGGCAAAGCGCTGGGCAACGGGAAGTACATCTTCCTGACCTTCGATGACGGTCCCGCCTCTTATACCGACCAGCTGCTGAGCATCCTCGACAAGTACGGCGTCAAGGTCACCTTTTTCGTGACGAACTGCTATCCCAGCTATCAGTACGATATCGGCAAAGCGTTCCGGGCCGGCCACGCGGTGGCGGTCCACACCTATACGCACAGCTACGGGACCGTTTACCGCAGCACGTCCGCGTTCTGGTCCGACCACGAGAAAATGCAGCAGGTCCTGGTGCGCCAGAACGGACAGCGCTCGTCCATGCTCCGGTTCCCCGGCGGCAGTTCCAACACGGTGAGCCGGAAGTACAGCTCCGGCGTCATGTCCTCCCTCACCCGCCAGGCGGGCCAGAGGGGCCTGACCTACTATGACTGGAACGTGGATGCCAACGATGCCGGCGGGACCAAAACGGCCGACGGGGTCTATAACAATATCCTCCGCGGTGTGAAAAACCATCAGCAGTCCATCGTTCTCTGCCACGACGTGAAGGGCTACACGGTGAACGCCATGGACCGCACCATCAAATGGTGCCTCCAGAACGGCTACACCTTCCGGACGCTCCAGCCCGGCGGCTACACGGTCCACCAGCGCGTGGCCAACTGAATCTGAGGTGAGACCATGACCGAATTCGAGCGCATGGAGAAAGGCCTTCTCTACGACTGTAACGACAAAGACATCCTGGCGGTCCAGCTGCCCTTCGTGGAGAAGCACTGGGACTTCAACCAGCTGCGCCCCACAGACTTCGAGGCAAAGCAGGCCTACATGAAAGAGGTCTTCGCGGAGTGCGGGGAGAACTGCTATATCGAGCTGCCCTTCCGTGCGAACTGGGGCGGCGCCCACCTGCACTTCGGCGACAACGTCTTCGCGAACTTCAACCTGACCGTGGTCGATGACGGACACATCTATGTCGGTGACCGGGTCCTGTTCGCGCCGAATGTGACCATTGCCACGGCCGGCCACCCGGTGGACCCGGAACTGCGGGCAAAAGGTCTGCAGTTCAACAAGGACGTCCACATCGGCAACGACGTCTGGGTCGGCGCGGGAGCGGTCATCCTGCCCGGCGTCACCATCGGGGACAACAGCGTCATCGGCGCCGGCAGCATCGTGACGAAAGACATCCCGCCGAACGTCGTCGCCGTCGGGAACCCCTGCCGCGTCCTACGCGAAATCAGTGAGCGCGACAAAGAATACTTTTATAAAGACGAAATAATCGACATTACCCCTTGACTTTGGTCAGGGGGCTTATTATAATAGTGGAGCTGTAAAGAGAAAACACTTTACAGGCAACACTATTTTTCGGAGGTTGAAGACAGTGGCGAAGAATTTCGAGCAGATCAATCTTCTGCTGGACTTCTACGGAAGCATGCTGACCGAACGGCAGCGCACCTTCCTGGAGTACTACTATGAAGATGACCTGTCACTGGCGGAGATCGCCGAGAACGAAGGCATCACCCGACAGGGTGTCAGAGATGCCATCAAGCGGGCAGAGGGCCAGCTGTTCCAGATGGAAGAGCGCCTGGGGCTCGCGAAGCGATTCGCGGAAATGAAAAAAGGTCTCGCAGAGATCGAGGAAGCTGCGGAAGTCATCAACGAGTGCAACATGAGGTCCGGCCTGTCCCGGGAAATCAACGATGCCGTCGTCAAGATCCGCTTCCTCGCGAGCGCCTTGAGCGAATAAAGGAGACAGCACATGGCATTTGAAGGACTGTCAGACAGACTGGAAGGCGCGTTCAAGCGCCTGAAGAGCAAAGGGTCCCTGAATGAGCAGGATGTGCGGGAGGCCATGCGCGAAGTGCGGCTGGCGCTGCTGGAAGCGGACGTCAGTTACAAGGTCGCGAAGGACTTTACGGCCAAGGTCACGGAACGTGCCATCGGCGCCCAGGTCATGTCGAGCCTGACGCCGGCCCAGATGGTCATCAAGATCGTCAACGAAGAGCTCACCGAGCTCATGGGCGGCACCCAGACCCGTCTGGCCGAGGCCCAGCATCCGCCGACCATCATCATGATGGTGGGTCTCCAGGGTTCCGGTAAAACCACCCACTGCGCAAAGATCGCCATGAAACTGAAGGGCGAAGGCCACCGGCC
>CAJGDU010000050.1 GCA_904502175.1 Clostridiaceae bacterium | reverse complement strand
GGGCGAGGGGCATGTGAGCCCGAACCCCATGGTGGGGTGCGTCGTCGTGAAGGACGGCCGCGTCATCGCGGAGGGGTACCACGAGAAGGTCGGGGAGTACCATGCCGAGCGCAACGCCCTGCTCCGGTGTGAAGAGGACCCGGCCGGTGCCGACCTCTATGTGACGCTGGAGCCCTGCTGCCACTATGGCAGGACGCCGCCCTGTACCGAGATCATCATCGAGAAGGGCATCAAACGCGTTTTTGTCGCCGCGCTGGATGTGAACCCGCTGGTGGCGGGGAAGGGCGTCCAGACCCTGCGGGACGCCGGCGTCGAGGTGGAGGTCGGCCTTCTGGAACAGGAGGCGATGGACCTCAACGAGGTCTTCTTCCACTTCTTCAAAACCCACCGTCCCTTCGTGGCCATGAAGTATGCCATGACCCTGGACGGAAAGATCGCCTGTCATACCGGGGACTCCCAGTGGGTCACCGGGGAGGCCTCCCGCAACTTCGTCCACGGACTCCGGAAGAAGTACTCCTCCATCCTTGTCGGCATCAGCACCGCGCTGAAAGACGACCCCATGCTGAACTGCCGGACGGAGGAGGGCGTGGACCCGGTCCGCCTCGTGGCGGACAGCCGGCTGCGGCTTCCGCCGGACAGTCAGCTCGCGCAGACCGCCCGGGAGATCCCGACCTGGGTCTTCACGACCGAAGAGGTCCTGCAGACCGCCAAGGGACAGGAGAAGGCAAAGGCGCTGAACAAACTCGATGTCGACGTCATCCCCTGCGGGAACGGTGACATCGTCAGCGTCGAACACCTGCTGGAGGTCCTCGCGGAACGGGACATCGACAGTGTCCTCGTCGAGGGCGGCGGCACGGTCAACGCCAGTTTCCTCGAAGCGGGACTGGTCGACCGGGTCTATGCGTTCCTCGGACCGAAACTGGTCGGGGGCGCTGACAGCAGATCGCCCGTGGAAGGGAAAGGCGTTGCCAAAATGGCGGACGCCGCGGAACTGGAAGACATCGAAGTGGAACGCTTCGACGACGATATCATGATCACCGGCCGTGTGAAGAAAGGAGGCCCCTCATGTTCACAGGACTCGTAGAAGAAGTGGGCACCCTGCAGGGCGTCCACAAAGGCGTGAACAGCGCGGTGCTCACCATCGGCTGCCGCACGGTGCTCGCGGGCACGAAGGTGGGGGACAGCATCATGACCAACGGCGTGTGCCTTACGGTCACGGAACTGGGTGCCACCTATTTCACGGCGGACGTCATGCACGAGACGCTGTCCCGCAGTTCCCTCGGAGACTTAAGCCCCGGGAGCCCGGTCAACCTGGAGCGGGCCATGCCGGCGGACGGCCGCTTCGGCGGACACATGGTGTCCGGGCACATCGACGGCACCGGGACCGTGAAGGAACTCCGAAAGGATGACAACGCGGTCTGGTACACCATCGAAGCCGCGCCCGAACTGCTCCGCTACATCGTGGAGAAGGGCTCCATCTGCATCGACGGCATCTCGCTGACGGTGGCCGCGGTGGACGACCGCAGTTTCAAGGTCTCCATCATCCCCCACACGCAGGCGGTGACGAACCTGTCGTCGAAGGGCATCGGCAGCACCGTGAACCTCGAGTGCGACGTCATCGGGAAGTATGTGGAGAAGCTGCTGGGTCCCTACGGGAACGGCGGTGCATCGCCCGCGGAAGAAAAAAGCTCCGGCCTCACCGAAGCATTTTTGAAAGAACACGGATTTTGAGCGTAACGCTTACCCATAGAAAGAAGGAACACAAATGGCAAAGGAATTTGCAACCATTGAACAGGCGGTCGAGGACCTCAAAGCGGGGAAACTCATCCTGTGTGTGGACGACCCGGACCGGGAGAACGAGGGCGACCTCATCTGCGCGGCGGAGTTCGCGACCACCGAGAACATCAACTTTATGGCGGTCCACGCCAAGGGCCTCATCTGCATGCCCATGAGCGGCAAGCGCTGCGACGACCTGGGTCTGACCCAGATGGTCTCCGCCAACACCGACAACCACGAGACGGCCTTCACGGTCTCCATCGACCACATGTCGACGACCACGGGCATCTCCGCGGTGGAGCGGTCTGTGACGGCGATGAAAACTGTCGAGGAAGGCGTGCAGCCCCACGAGTTCCGCCGTCCGGGACACATGTTCCCGCTGCGGGCCAAGGAGGGCGGCGTGCTGGTGCGCTCCGGCCACACGGAGGCCACCGTCGACCTCATGAAGATCGCCGGCCTCAAGGACGCGGGTCTCTGCTGTGAGATCATGCGGGACGACGGCACCATGATGCGCACGACCGAGCTTCTGCAGTTCGCGGAACAGTACGACATCACGGCCATCACCATCGCGGACCTCATCAAGTACCGGCTGAACCACGAGAGCATCGTGGTCCGGGAGGCGGACGCGGACCTGCCGACGGCCTACGGCCACTTCAAGATCTACGGCTACCGCAACGCCGTGAACGGGGAACAGCACGTGGCCCTGGTCATGGGCGATGTGGCAAACGGGGAACCGGTCCTCTGCCGGGTCCACTCCGAGTGCCTCACCGGAGACGTCTTCGGCTCCGAGCGCTGCGACTGCGGCGACCAGCTCCACCAGGCCATGCGGCAGGTGGCGGAAGAGGGCAGAGGCGTTGTCGTCTACCTCCGGCAGGAGGGAAGAGGCATCGGCCTGCTCAACAAACTGAAGGCCTACGAACTCCAGGAGCAGGGCTTCGACACCGTCGAGGCGAACCTCAAGCTCGGCTTCCCGGCGGACATGCGGGAGTACGGCGTGGGCGCGCAGATCCTGCGGGATATCGGCGCCCGGAAGCTTCGCCTGCTCACCAACAACCCCGCGAAGATCAACGGCCTGGAACCCTACGGCATCACCATCGAGGAGCGGGTGCCCATCCAGATGAAAGCCCAGCCCCACGATTTCAAATACTTACTCACCAAACAGCAGAAAATGCATCATATGACGGAATATAAGGAGGACTAATCATGAAAACTTTTGAAGGAAACGTCGTTGCCAAAAACGTCAAGATCGCCATCGTCGCCGCCCGGTTCAACGAATTCATCGTCTCGAAACTCATCGGCGGGGCCGAGGACGCCCTTCTCCGCCACGGCGTGAAGGAAGATGACATCACTCTGGCCTGGGTCCCCGGCGCCTTTGAGATTCCCGTCATCGCGAAGAAGATGGCGGAGTCCGGAAAGTATGACGCGGTCCTCTGCCTCGGCGCCGTCATCCGCGGCGACACCTCCCACTACGACTATGTCTGCGCGGAGGTCTCCAAGGGCATTGCCCAGGTGGAGCTCGCCACCGGCGTCCCGACCCTCTTCGGCGTCGTGACCACCGACAACATCGAACAGGCCATCCAGCGCGCCGGCACCAAGTCCGGCAACAAGGGCTACGATGTTGCCTGCTCCGCCATTGAAATGGTAAACTTGATCAAGGCCATCGAGGCTTAACGTTTTTCAAAGGAGCAAATCGATTCTATGCAACTGCCCAAACTTGCGGTTTTTGATATGGACGGCCTCCTCTTCGACACGGAGCGGGTCCTCATGGAGGAGAACGCGAAGGTCATGGAGGAGTACGGCTACCGGCAGGACTATGACGAATACGTCCAGACCATCGGGACCGCCGACGAGGAATTCTTCTCCCGGCTCTATGAGATCCACGGCCCGGACTATCCGGCGGAGGAGATCGCCGAAACGTCCCGGGTCCGGGAGGTGGAGCGCCTGAAGCGGGACGGGGTGCCGGTGAAAGAAGGCATCCCCGAGCTGCTCGCGTTCCTGCGGGAACAGGGCATTCCCTGCTGTGTCGCCACGTCCACCAAACGGCCCGAGGCGGAGGCGTTCCTGCGCCTCAGCGGCCTTCTGGAGTATTTCTCCTATATCGTCACCAGCGGCGATGTGTCCCGGTCCAAACCGGACCCCGACATCTTCCTGCTGGCCTGTGAGAAAAACGGCACATCGCCCGCGGACGCCTGTGTCTTCGAAGACTCCCAGAACGGGGTCCTGGCGGCGTACCGCGCAGGCATCCCCGTCATCTGCATCCCGGACATCAAATCGCCCGAACCGTATTACGCGGAAAAGGCGACGAAAGTCGTCCGGTCAGCGCTTGACGTTCCCCCTTTGTTTGATTTACACTAAACAGGTGTGAATGAGAAGAATGAGGAATGAGGGGAAGAGGCTATGACACAACGCACGGAGCGGCTGGCCCTTTTATGGGTCGGCGCCGTCTCACTGGTCCTGACCGCCGTCTTTTTTGGTCTGACCGTCTTTTTCGATGAGCTGGAAGCCGTCTGGAACGTGCTGCTCGTCGTCTTTCTGGGACTCCTGTGCCAGTGCGCCATGCGCTTCTTCCTGACGACCGGCCTGCGCTATGACCACGACCGGTTGTTCGTCACCACCTCCGGCTGGTTCCAGAAGAACCGACTGGACCACCGCCTCATTCGGAAAGACCCGGTCCGCCAGTGGGCCGACCTGTCGAACTACGATCCGGTGAATTTCACCGTGAGAGCCGGACAGCGGGAACTGGGCATCCAGCACACCTGCACGCTGGAACTCGTCAATGAGCTGAATGCGGTGCTGGCATTCCTGCCCCTGCTGATCGCCATCCCGGCCGACCGGAAGCGGATGACGCTTCTCGTCATGCTGGCGCTGGCGCTGCTCTTTTCGGCACGGGCAGTCTATATGGCGCTCCGTGCCCGCCACTATCGTTTCATTATCAAATCCGGGAGGAACTGACTATGGCAGAACTGAAGAAACCTGTCGAGGAAGTTTCCGCCGCCGAGGCGGAAGAACTCTTCGCGAACGCGGCAAAAGCGCTGGGCGGGAACCGCGGCCGGTCTGCCGGATTCCGCAGAGTGTCCATCCCGGTCAGTGAACCGGTCCGTCCGGACCCGCTGCCGAAGACCACGCCGGTCGAAGAGGCGGTGAAGGAGCCGGAACCCGTCGTCATCCCCGCCCCGCAGAAACTGCAGAGCGAGCGGAAGGCCTGGTACCTGCGCAAGAAACAGGAAGAAGAGGAACAGGACCTGCCCATTTCCCGTCAGAAGCTGGAAGCCCGGCACGAGGCCCGGCTGGCAGAGGAAGCCGCGGAAGAGGACGACATCAGAGTCTACGAGTCCGACGCGTCGGAAGAGCCCTCCGGGGTGTCTTCGAGCGGCTACGACTTTGCCGCCACCACCGTCATCCCCAGCGCTGTCACCTTCGACTACGGCGAAGAGTATGGCGAGGAGTACGACGGAGACTACGAGTACACCGACGCGGACCTGGAGGAGGAAGTGGCCTTCTCCGCCCTCGAGCAGGCGCTGAACCGTCACGCCGATGTCTACGGCGACCCGCGCAAAAACCGCCGCAATCGCTACCACGACTACGGCTTCGGCATGGGCATCACCTTCGACGGCCCATCTTACTACGAGGACGACGAAGACGACATCTGAACAGAAAACCAAGACCCGGAAAGGCGCTGCCTCTCCGGGTCTTTTGTTTTGCTTATTCGTCCTGTTCGTCCCGCATCTTCTGGATGAGTTTCCGGGACTCTTCTGTCATGTCATCCATTTTCTCCTGGTTGTACCGCATGGTGATGATGCCGTACAGCGCGGCGAGGACGCCGACGCCGGCGGCAAACGCCACCAGGATGAGGATCTGTCGTTTGGTGCTGTGCTCTTTCGGCGCCTGTTCCTGCGCGTCCTCACTGTTTGCCTCGGTGATGACCGGGACGGTCGTGGGGAGCTTTTCGGCGACCGCGGTGGTGGCGGCGAAACTGCCGAGCATGAGGAGCAGTGCCAGAAGCAGCGCGAGCGGTTTGAAATATCTCATATGGTTCTCCCTTGCATCTGGTTTCTTCTTTTCCGGAAGCTATTATAGCACAGCTGTCCGTTTCATGACCCGTTTTTTCTTAATAAAGATGGTATAATATTATTCAGATACCTTATATAAAGGAGCGCACCCATGAAACTCTTCCACCTGTCGGACCTGCACATCGGCAAGTTCGTCCACAAGGTGTCCATGCTCGAGGACCAGGCGTACATCCTGGGACAGGTGCTGGACGCCGTGCGGACGGAGAAGCCAGACGCGGTCCTCCTCTGCGGAGACCTCTACGACAAACCGCAGATCTCCAAAGAAGCGGAGAAGCTGTACGACCGGTTCCTCACGGAACTGCTGTCCTGCGGCCAGCCGGTGTTCGCCATCAGCGGCAACCACGACTCCGCCGCCCATGTGGGCTATTTCTCCGAACTGCTGAAACGGAATCACCTCTACACCTCGGAACCCGAGTTCCGGGGCGTCATGGCGCCTGTCACCCTGGAAGACAAGTACGGCCCGGTGCGCTTCTGGCTGCTGCCCTTCCTGAAACCGGTGGACGTGCGGGCGGCCTACCCCGCGGAGGAGTACCCGGAAGTGGAGACGGACAGCTATCACAGCGCCATTGCCTCCGTCGTCGCGAAACTGGACGTGGACCCCGCGGAGCGGAACGTCATCCTGGCCCACCAGTTCGTCACCGGCGCCTCCGGGGTGGAGCGCTCCGACTCGGAGACCATCAGCATCGGCGGCCTGGACAATGTCGGGGCCGAAGTGTTCGACGCCTTCGACTACGTCGCCCTCGGACACATCCATCGCCCCCAGAAAGTGGGCCGCGAAACGGTGCGCTATGCCGGCACCCCGCTCAAGTATTCTTTCTCCGAAGCGAATGACCAAAAAGGCATTACCGTTGTGGAACTGGGAGACAAGGGCGATGTGCGCGTGTCCGCCCTCCCGCTGACCTCGCTGCGGGACATGCGCCGCATTTCCGGCGCCTTCGCGGAACTGACCACGCTTAAGTACTATTCCGCGCAGGAACGGGAGGACTACCTGGAGGTCACGCTGACCGACACGGTAGAAGTGCCCGGCGCCTTTTCCAAACTGAAGGCCATCTATCCGAACCTTCTGTCCCTGCGCTATGAACAGCACGAGCGGGAGCGGGAACAGGAAGGCTTTACGGTCACAGACCTCGAGGAGATGGATCCGCTGCGCATCGTCTCCGGGTTCTTTGAGGAGCAGACGGACCGCCCGCTGAGCGAAGAACAGGAGGGCCTTCTGAAAGACCTCATGACGAACATATGGGGAGGGACTGCCGAATGAAACCACTGAGCCTGACCCTGTCCGCCTTCGGCCCCTACGCGGAAAAGACCGTGCTGGACTTTTCCAGACTCGGGGACGGCGGCCTGTACCTCATCACCGGTGACACCGGCGCGGGCAAGACGACGCTCTTCGATGCCATGGTGTTTGCCCTTTACGGAAAACTCAGCGGCTCCGACCGGGACACCCGGGAGCTGCGGAGCAAATATGCCGACGATAACACTCCGGCCTATGCGGACTTCACGTTCTCGAACCGGGGGAAGGTCTACCGT
>CAJGDU010000049.1 GCA_904502175.1 Clostridiaceae bacterium | reverse complement strand
CGTTGCGCTCGGTGAAGATGTACGGAGCCATTTTCGGGTTCCATCTTCTGGTCTGATGTCCGAAATGGACACCGGCTTCGAGTAACTGTTTCATAGATACTACTGACATTGTTTTTTCCTCCTTGAGTTTGTAACCTCCGCGAAGCTCACAATTCCCGTAACACCGCCGTTTTCGGTGGGCGATGCACCCTCGGGAGAAGCACTCCGCGTGCGATTTGCCCCAAAAGTATAGCACACTTTTGGGGCAGTCACAAGTATAAATTTAATTTTATATTATAGGATGGGGATCTTGATGGTCAGATCGGACAGCGGCCAGCTGGAGCAGGGATGGAACCAGCCCATCTCCTTATCCATGAGGCGGCGGCCGTCTCCGATGGGAGACACGAACACATCGCCCGCCAAGAGGTGGCTGCGGCAGAACCCGCACTCGCCGTTGCGGCAGTGGGTGTCCACCTTGATGCCGGCCCGTTCCAGGGCCACCGCGACCGGCTCTTTGCCGGAGGCCTCGATGACGTCTTCCTGGATGCCGCGGAGGACTTTGATCTGATAGGTCTCCGTCTCCTTCCCCGCCGGATAGCCGGGCAGGGTGGTGACATCGGCCGGGTTGTTGATGACGTCGCAGCGGAAGCGGCGGCGCTCCACGCCGAGCTCTTTCAGGGCGTCCTTACAGACCTTCCACATGGGGAACGGTCCGCAGAACATGTAGGTGGCCTCTCTGCCCCGGTCGTCGGGACCCGGGGTGTACTTCGCGATGAGGTCCTTGTCCAGGAAACCCTTCTCCCCGTCCCAGTCCGGGTCGTCCGAGAGGATGTGGACCACGTGGACCCGGTCGCAGGCGGCGCAGATGGCGTCCAGCTCGTCCTTCAGGACGATGTCATCGGACTTCATGGAGCCGTAGAGGATGGTGAGGTCGACCTTCTCCAGCTTGCCGTTTGCCACTTCCTTCGCCATGGAGTGGAAGGGCGCGATGCCGGAGCCGCCGGCCAGGGCCACGACGTGCTTGGAGTCTCTCAGGGGCTCATAGTAGAAGTTTCCGAAGGGCAGGTTGGCATCGAGCACATCGCCTACAGACACTTCACTGAAGAACCAGTCCGGGACCAGGTAGGGCCGGTTGCGGCGGACGGTGATCTCGAAGAAGCCCTCCTCCCCTCTGGCCTCGTACGGCGCGGAGGAAAGGGAGTACGGGCGGGTGAGCTCGCTGTCGCCGATCTTCAGGCGGAAGTTCACGTACTGACCGCTCTGGAAGACCGGGATGTGTCCGTCCTCGCTGGTGAAGCGGAAGGTCTTGGCGGTCGGAGACGCGTCCTTGATGGACACGACTTTCACTTTCATGGAGGCCGGGTGCAGGAGGTCGGCCAGTTCGCGGACGGGGTCCGTGCGGTTCCGGTCGTCGATGAGCGCGGGCGCGTTTTCCCACTTGGTCTTCCGGGCATCGACGATGCGGTCGACGCCTTTGACGTCTTTCAGGAATCCTTTTACGTTGGTACCGAAGCTCATTTCGCAGCCCCCTTTCTCTCGAGATCGTCATGGATGGCCTTGGCCGCCGCCTGACCGTTGGTGATGGCGGGACCCATGCCGTCGCCGGAGATGGCGTGCGCGCCGGCGAACGCGAGACCTTCAATGAAGTCCTCGGCGCCGGGCATCTGCTTGCGCGCGACCGCGTGGTCGTCCATGGAGTGGGAATAGCCGTAGATGCTGCCCTTCCAGGCGCCCACATAGTGCGCGACCGTCACGGGCGTCTCGACTTCGAATTCGACGATGCGGTCCCGGAAGTCCACTTTCGTGACCTCGAGACACTTCTCGATCATCTCGTTGGCCAGGCGGCGCTTCATGTCGAAGTACTCGTCTTCCGTCACCGTCAGCCAGGGGTCCGCGAGCTGGAGCGCGGTGATAGAGAGCTGGGTGTAGCCCTCCGGCACGCACTTCGGGTTCGCGTAGTTGAGACAGATGGTGGTGATGTAGTTGTAGGGCTCGGTCAGGTTCATGCCGTTCTGCCAGATGAGGTTCGTGTCGAGCGTATCGCCGGAGAACGTGGAATAGTTCGAGATGCCGTTCTCTTCCGGCGTTCCCTCGAGGACCAGAATGACGGAGACCGGGCAGACGGAGAGCTTCCGGGCGTTGATCATCTGGATGGCTTCCGGCGGGACTTCGGAGGCGGGCTCGATCATCTGGGTGTAGACCTTGTTCGGGTACGCGGCGGAGACCACGTAGTCCGCGGAGATCTCATCGCCCCGGGCCGTGCGGACGCCGGTGACCTTCCCGTCTTTGACAAGGATCTTCTCGACTTCCTGACGGAACTCGAACTGGGCGCCGTTCTCCTCCACCTTCTGCATCATCTTCATGGACATCTCGTGGGAGTATCCGCGGCAGACGTAGGAGCCGGTCAGATAGTCCGCCATGAGGAAGGCGTAAATGGTGAAGGGCAGGTCGTCGAGCGGGTTGCCGACATAGATCCAGTACGGGGTCAGGAGCTCTTTGAGCCGGCCGTCGATGCCGCAGGCCTCCATGACCTCGGAGGCGCTGTAGCCCAGCGTCCGGACGAAGTCCGTGTGGTCCTTGAGCATCTTGACTTTACTGACCTCATGGGTGGACAGGTAGTTCATGCTGTCGTAGACCCGGCGCATCATCTTGATGAAGTCCAGGACCTTGTCATAGCAGCCGGGGACCGCGTCGTCGAGGTCTTTGGCGGCTCTCTCGTAGCCGTCGTGGATGGTGACGTCGATGCCCTCTCCGGGCACCACGACACGGTAGCATTCCGGCACTTTCAGCCAGTCGATCTTCACGCCCATCTCGTCGAAGAACGCGCCGACTTTCAGCTGGTCCTTCTCATCGCCGATGGACATCATTTCATGCAGGGTGGCCTCGATTTCGAATTCGTCGCGGACGAAGTCCGTGGCAAGGCCGCCGGGCAGGTTGTGTTTCTCCAGAATGAGGATGTCTTTGATGCCCCATTTCTGCAGGCGCAGCGCACACGCCATACCGGCGAGGCCGCCACCCATGATGACCACCTGGTAATGGTCTTTGTAGAAACTCATGGTCAGGGTACCTCCTTTATGTGAACCATTTGTCATATAACGTTTCATCCAGCCCGAAGAGCTGGGCGATGTACCGCCCCTCGAACACCTCGTCCGGCGTCCCGAGCCGGTCGAGTCTCCCCTCCCGGATGCAGGCCACGCGGTCGGAGACCAGCCGCGCCAGTTCCGGTTCGTGGAGGGTCATAAGGACGGTCTTTCCCTGTTCTTCGGACAGTTTTTTCAAGCTTTCCAGGAACTCGGCCTTCCAGCGGATGTCCAGAAAGGTCGTGGGCTCGTCGAGCAGGATGATCTCCGGCTGCTGACACAGCGCCCGGGCAAGGACGACGCGCTGGCGCTGGCCGTCGCTGACGGCCGTAAAGGGCCGGTCCTGCAGCTCGGTGACATGCACCTGTTCCATGGCCTCATCGACGATGCGTTCGTCGTCCGCGGACAGCCGGCCGAACCGGCCGGTGTACGGGTAGCGCCCAACGGCGACCGCTTCCCGGCAGGTCATCTGTTCCGGACGCAGCGCGTCAGAGAACACGACCGCCATGCGTTTTGCGAGCTCCTGCGGTCTTGTGACGTTCAGGTCCTCTTCTTCGAGCAGGACCGTGCCCGCCACCGGCGCCAGCTGTTTCGCCAGTGTCTTCAGGAGCGTCGTCTTGCCGGCGCCGTTCGGGCCGATGAGAGTCAGGACTTCGCCTTGGTAGATCGGGAAGTCGAAGGGGCCGGCGACCGCTTTTTCTTCGTATCCGATGGAGAGGTCGACGGTTTTCAGCAGTTCGTTCATACGCGTTCCCTCCCCTTCTGGGTTTTCATGAGGATCCAGAGGACCACCGGGGCGCCGAAGACCGCGGTCACCGTGCTGATGCTGAGTTCTGTCGGCGCGAACAGAGTCCGTGCCAGAAGGTCGCAGAGCAGGCAGAACGCGGCGCCTCCGAGGAAGCACCCGGGAATGACCTTTTTCGGGTCCGAGGAGTCCAGCAGAGAGCGGACGAGATGCGGCACTGCGACCCCGACAAAGGAGACGGGGCCCGCAAAGGCAGTAACGGTGGCCGCGAGGAGGCTCGACAGAAGGACGAGCATCACCCGGAACCGCCGGACATTCACGCCGACACTGGAGGCATAGGTTTCTCCCATGCGGTACGCGCCAATGGGTTTCGCCAGCATCAGGACGCCGAGGAACGCGAGCGCCACGACGACGGTCATCACCAGTACATCGCGCATCTGGATGCCGGAAAAGCTGCCGACGGACCAGGTGTGGAGTTTGACGATCTCCGAGTCCGCGGCGAACGTGATGAGGAATTCCGTTACCGCAGAACAGAGGTATCCGATCATGACGCCCCCGATGATGAGGACCGACATCCGGTTCACGACAGTCGACAGCGCGAGGACCAGGCTCATTGCGAGCATGGCGCCCGCGAACGCGGCAACGACCATGACGGCGGACCCCGGTGTCCTGGAATGGCTGAGGAAGACGATCATGGCCAGAGCCACGGTCAGCTTCGCGCCGGAGGAGACACCGAGGATGAAGGGTCCCGCGATGGGATTGTGGAAATAGGTCTGCAGCAGGTAGCCGGACAGTGCGAGGGCGCCGCCCAGAACGACCGCCGCCAGCGCGCGGGGCAGGCGGAGCTGCAGGATAACGTTCGACGCCGTCGGGTCGGAAGTACTGCCGAACAGTGCGTCCCAGACCGCGGTCAGGGACACCGACGTGCTGCCGATGGCAAGGTTCATCAGGAAGAGAACGACGAGAAGGACGCCCATGGCCGAAAACCCGGCCACAGTTTTTTGTGTCTTCGTCATGCTGTTCACTTCCTTACTTCAGTTTCAACAGATAGGAAAAGTCCGTTCCGCCCGTGAGCATCTCGTGGAGGTCGCGGACAAAGGTGCCCTGGCCCATCGTGTGCTGGTAGAGATCGTTGGTCGTGGAATAGACGTTGCCGTCCTTCACCGCTTTGCAGTCGGCCAGGATGGGCGCTTCTTTCAGGAGTTCCTCGATGGTGTAGCGTTCTCCTTCGACGGAGCTGTTCCAGACGAAGTAGTCCGTGTCCAGGGAGGCTTTGTAGAACTCCTCCATGGAGATGGTCTCTGTGGAGCGGTTCACATCGTTCTCCTCTCCCGCATCCGGCAGATGGTACTGCCCGCCGGCGAGTTCGATCATGGAGACGATGTAGTCGCTCCCCTTCCGCACCGAGACGGTGCCGTTCGAGTTCACGTTGAAGAACGCAACGGTCGGCCTCTCGCCTTCCGGACGGTCGGCCGTTTCCTTTTTGAGCTTTTTGAATTCGTTTTCCTGCTGCCGGAACGCCAGGTCCGCTTCCTTTTCCCGGCCGGTCATCAGGCCGTAGACTTTGACCCATTCCATCCGCCCTTCCGGAGTCGTCTCCAGACTGGCGTAGTCGATGAAGACGGGGATGCCGACGCCCTCCAGCTTTTCGATGACCGCGGGGCTGTGGAGGATCATGGTGTTCTGGATGGCCAGATCACATTTTCCGGTTTTCAGCAGTTCCATATCCGGCGCGGAATACCTGCCGGCGAACTGCAGACTGCCATTGTGCATGGCCTCTGCCGCTTCCGGGAGGTGCCAGCCGCTCTCCTGCTGAGCGGAAAACTTCAGCCGGTCCAGTCCGTTGCAGGACACAAAATAGTCCATGGAACCGGAGCCGGAGAGATAGCCGTTTCGGATGGGAACATGGATGACGGTCACCGCGGCGTCGAGGTCCTTCGGGACCGGATCGGTTTTCTCCGCCAGATAATACTGCCGGTCGTCGGCAACGGTCACCAGGCAGCCGCCCTCTTTGAAAAAGTCGACCGCATACCGCGTGGCATAGCCGAGGTCCAGAGAGTGGTCGTAGGTCAGCTCCGACGACACGCCGGAACGGACGGACGGCGCCTGTTCGAGGACCGGTTCCTCACCGCTCCCGCATCCGGACAGGAGCGTCAGCAGAAAGAGACAGAAAACAAGGAGGCAAGACACGGAACGACAGGTTCTGAAAAAACCGGTTGTACGCAAAGGTCTCGCCTCCTCGGTGTGGGTTGAACTTTATTTTCTGGTTCCCCAGTCGGTGGACCAGAACTTGTAAACGGTGAACGCGCCGAGCCCGACGATGAACAGGGACAGGATCATGAAGAACCAGAGCTTCGTGCTGTACCGCTTGATGGTGTCCTGATGGAAGGTCAGTTCGTACTCGATTTCATGAGGTGTGCTCATGGCCGTGGTATCCGCAATGACCTTGAAGGGTTCATCGAACTTCACAATGGGGATGAGGAACGAGGAATTGGAGTCCTCTTCGACGTTCCGGGGCTCGATCTTCTCGCCGTCGACGATCATGTAATCGTAGTTCGGACTGCTCCAGAGAACCGTGGCATACGCTTTCCCGTGGATGACGGTCAGTGTGGTCGGTGACGTGATGCTGGCACGGCCGGTGCCGCCGGTCATGTCGACTTCGATGTTGTAGGAACCGTCATGCAGGTCCACAGGCACCGCAATGGCAGCGAGTTTCTCTTCCTGCTCTTTCTGCATGGCAGCGATGCGCTTGTCCTGTGCCGCTTTTTCCAGTTCTTCGTAGTCCGGCAGTTTGACATTCACCGCGTCCCGGGGCAGGCTGTCCGCCCGCACGAGAAGGTTCCGGTCGTACCACTGTTCCTTGTTGCTGCTGAACGCCGCACAGGGGAAGCTTTCATCGAGCGCGCGAAGGGGCATCGTAAAGGTGTACTTCCCGTCCGCATTTTCCTCCGGGGCGATATACTTCGCCGGGTCATTCAGAGCAGCGGCCTCTTTCGCGGTACCCGCAAAGAGATAGGGATAGGTCGTGCTCTTCATGGTCAGGGTCAGGGTGCCCTTCCCCTCTTTGACCGCGAGGTCGGCCTGTTCGATCTTGAACATGGAAGAGCTGCACTCAACGGTGACCCGGTAGGTCCCGTCGTCCACATTTGCGAGGGCGATGGGCTCCATGCCCTCGACACCGACCTCTTCCACGGTCGCCATGTCAGAGGCGCTGGCCTCCTTGTCATAGGTGACAGCGAAGCTGTCCGGCAGCGCGAGCAGGACGGCCGCCGTCATGGAAATGAACAGGATGACGGCGAGGGCCGCTTTGAAGACGCGGCCGTTGTTCACATAGGTCATGGTCTGGTTCCTCCAATACAGATGACAGGATCATTTCAGGGCGTCCGCGATGTGCGAGACGTAGACCTGCTGGATGGCGGGCAGTTCGCCGAGGCCCTTGAGGACCGGGACGACTTCATAGCCCTGGGCCGAAAGGATGGACTTCCAGGAGTCCTCCTCATCGCCGGCCATGTCATTGTTGGCATGGTCCCCGGCTACGACCATGAGGGGTAACAGGACGACGCGCTTGTAGCCGCCCATTTTGACGAACCAGGCCACATCGTCGATGTCCGGTTTCGCTTCGACCGTCCCGACATAGTAGTTGGGGTGGCCGGCCGCCTGCAGTTTCTCATTCATCTTCGCGTAAACTTCGTTGGAGTCCGCTTCGGT
>CAJGDU010000048.1 GCA_904502175.1 Clostridiaceae bacterium | reverse complement strand
CTATGAGAAGCTCGGCTACAAGCGGACCGGAGAGCCCTTCGACGACGAGGGCACCTTCCGCACCATCCGCATGGAAAAACGGTTATGAGAGGCACAGAAATGAACATCCGAAGAGCAGAAAAGAGGGATACGGAAGCGGTTCTGGACCTGCTTCACCAGGTGCTGGAGGTACACGCGGCGCTCCGGCCGGACCTCTTTATTTCCGGTACCACCAAGTACGCGGCGGAGGAACTGCACGCCATCTTCGCGGACGATGGCCGGCCGGTGTACGTCGCGACGGACGACGATGACCGGGTCCTCGGCTACGCCTTCTGTGTCCTGGAGGAACCGAACGGGTCCGTGAACATGACGCAGCACCGTACCCTCTACATCGACGACATCTGTGTCGACGAGGCGGCCCGCGGACATCACGTGGCGACGCGCCTGTTCGAACACGTGAAAGCGGAGGCCATGCGCCTCGGCTGCTACAACATCACGCTGAACGTCTGGGCCGGCAACGAGGCCGCCGAGGCATTTTATACCAACATGGGCATGGCTCCGCGAAAGACCATGCTGGAACTTATCCTGGAACAATAAGGAGTACCCTATGAGCCTGACCAAGGAAGTCTACAAGGTCTACCGAGACCACATCAACGAACACAGAGAAGCCAACCGGAAGGGCGCGCTCCGGGTCAAAGACACCCTCGAGCACTCTCCGGTGAACTATAACGGCGTCCTCGACAAGACGGCCCATGTGCCGAAGGTCTACGACGCGGCCACCATCGAGAAGTTCCAAGAGATCTCCGCTGTTACACACCGCATCTTTGAGAAGGTCATCGCGCAGTATCAGAAGGACCCGGACTACCGGAGACTGTTCCCGTTTTCCGGCGAACTCGAGGAACTCATGTGCCTGCCCATCCCGTACGCGAGCAAACTGCCCATGGCCCGGTTCGACCTCTTCTACAACGAGGAGACCGGCGACTTCAAGTTCTGTGAGATCAACACCGACGGCACCGCCGCCATGATCCGCGATCTCGAGATGCGCAAGGCCCTCGTCCACAACCCTGCCCACCAGGCGGTCCTCCGGCAGTTCGACCTCGAGCCTTTCGAGCTCTTCGACAGCTGGGTGAAGACCTTCCTGGAGCTCTACAAGACCTACCCGAAGCATGTGGAGCACCCGAACATCGCCATCGCCGACATCCTCGACAACGCCACGCTCGGCGACTTCGAGGAGTACATGAGACGGTTCCAGGCGGCGGGCGTGGACTGCGAGATCTGCGATCTGCGGGACCTCGAATACAGAGACGGCGCCCTCTGGTCGCCCTCCGGCAACAAGGTGGACGCGGTCTACCGCCGCGCCGTCACCGCGGACGTCATGGAACACTATGACGCGTGCGCCGGTTTCCTGGAAGCCGCCCGGAACGATGACGTCTTCTTCGCAGGCGCTTTCGCCACCCAGGCCATTCACAACAAATGGCTGTTCTACGTGCTTCACCGCCCGGAGAGCAAGGCTTTCCTGACACCGGAAGAGACCGCCTTCGTGGAGGCGCACATCCCACTGACGGTCGAGTTCTCGCAGGAGTACATCGCCCTCGAAGAGGTGCAGAAGAACAAGGACAGATACATGCTGAAACCCATGGACGCGTATGCCTCGAAGGGCATCTACGCGGCGGGCCGGGAGTATTCTCCGGAGGAATGGGGAAAGGTTTCTGCGGACCTCTATGACAAGGGCTATCTCTGTCAGGAGTACTGCGAGCAGTACATGACGGACAACATCGACTTCGCCTGGGGCGACGGCGAGTGGCATCCGTTCATCAACATGCCCGGGCTCTACACTTATAACGGCGTCTTTGCCGGGTTCCTGTTCCGGACCACCTGTGAAGAGAAGATCATCGTCGCCCATGAGAACGAGCGGACCCTGCCGGTCTTCCTCGTAAAGGGCAGAAAGTGAGTGCGGAAAAAGCCTATTATTTAGCCACAGATCTTGTTTTTTGTCAACTAAGTGCCTTCAAAATGACACCATAACGACCGTTCGACACGAATATTCGACCGTTCGTCCAAAACCCCTTCCAAACGGAAGGGGTTTTGTGGTATAAGGTGGCCGAAAAGGAGGCATTGCCATGACTATGACACGACGGGAACTGTATGACGGCATCTGGGAGCTGACCGTTATGGGGTTCGCGGAAGAACACGACCTGAACTATTCCATGCTCCACCGGCGGCTGAAAGAGGCGGACATCCCGAAGCCCGGCCGGCGGGAATCCATGCTCATCAAGCGCGGCGGGGAAGGCCTGCGGGAGGTGTATCGCCCGCCCCTGAAGGGAGACCCGGATGCCCCGGTGAAGGTCTCGAGAAAACGGGAACCGCTGGGCCTCGCGGAGCCCCGGCCGGAAAAAGCGATACGGACGGAGCGGAAAAACGCGAAAGAGCTGGAAACCATCCTGAACACGGAGGAGACGGAAGAAGAGCCGGACCTTCCGCCGGAGGCGCCGAAACTCATCGACTATGAGCGGCATCCCCGGTGGCAGAGCCTTTACTTTCTGAAGCCGTCCGAACGGCGGAGAGTCATCCGGGAGGCCGAGAACATCTCGGTCCGGGACGCGGCGCCGCTGCACCCCGAAGTCATCCGGCTC
Source organism: Clostridiaceae bacterium (assembly GCA_904502175.1). Classification (GTDB taxonomy): domain Bacteria; phylum Bacillota; class Clostridia; order Oscillospirales; family Acutalibacteraceae; genus RUG420. Next base: position 5,077 of record CAJGDU010000048.1, on the reverse strand, counting down.
CAGCGGGAGATCTCGGCCTGGGACCTGCAGCGGAAGATCGTGCAGAAGGACCCGTCTCTCACCATGGACCTCGTCAAACCGGCCATCCTGGACAAGATCTCCCTGGAGAGCGCGGACCGGGTCCTCCACATCCTCGACAGCATCTATACCTCCATCGAACACCTCGGCGGCTCCGTCCCGGGAGAGGGTTACGTGGCCGTCCACGGCCAGCCGGTGGAACTGGTGTTCCGGGAAGGCAGGAGCCGGGAGCCGCATGAGATGAACCTGGAAGACGAGCTGGTCAACCTGAGCGCCCCGCGCTGGGACCTCCGCTACAACGGGAACCTGACCCTCTCCATCAGCTTTCTCTATTCTGTCCGGGACAAAAAGCGCGAGAAGCTGGAGGACTCGCTCGGCAGTGTCCTGGAACTCATCTTCACCTCGGCGTTCCAGCTGTCGCAGGCCAGTCCCCGGGAAGCGAAAGAGATCGCCGAGTCCCGCAACTCCTACAGCAGGGAACTCGAGCGCACGGAGGAACTCATCCGCAAGGCACGGGACTACGAGGACGCCGCCCGCATTCGAAGGCTCATCCTCGGCGTACAGCGAAAGCTGCCCGGCGGGGCGCTGGAATACACGGAAAACTGGTCCGAATGGGCCGCCTGGGCCAGCGAAAAAGCCGAGTGGCTGGACCCGACCGTCGGACGGTCCGACCGCATCCTCGGACGGCGCCACGACGCCATCCTGGACCTTTCGACGGAAGAGACATAAAAGAAAAGACCCGACAGGACGTCGGGTCTTATTTGTTTTATTCTGCCTCAGGTTCCGGTCCCTCTCCGGAGGGCTCGGAAACACTCTTCTTCCGTTTGGCGATGCGTCCCGGGAGGACGTGGATGGCCACCAGGATGAGGGCGCCGAGCAGGGTCAAAAGGAGACCGGGCCGCAGTCCCAGCGCATGGTAGCGGAAGGAGACCACGTGGGTGCCGGGTTCCATGTGGATGCCGACGAGGGCGCCGCCGATGCGGGTGACTTCATCGGAAGAGTAGCTCATGGGCTTGCCGTCGACGGTGACAGACCAGCCTTCATCGTAGTTGATGGAGGTGTAGAGCAGTTCCCCTTCGCCGATGGTCACTTTGCCTTCCAGCGCGGTGTCCTCGAACTTCGTGATTTCCATGGGGCGTCTCGCCAGCGCGGCATAGCCCTTCTGGAAGACGTCGTCATGCTGCCGGACCACGCTCAGTTCCACGTTGCCGTTGGAGTCGTTGAGGGGGATCTCGATGCGGACCGGGACGCCCTCGGTCCGGGTGCCCATGTCGAAGACATACTGATTGTCCGTGGAGATGGGGGTCTGGGAACTGTAGCCGTCGTCCGCGGAGATGTAAGCGGTGTCCGCGTGGGCGGTGCGGCAGTACATGTAGTAACGGGCGGTCTTCTCCGGGGTGAAGGAGATGGTGAAGGAGCCGTCCGCTTCCGGGTTGGACTTGGAGAACGTGTAGGAGCCGGAGTTCAGCACATCGCCGAAGGGCTCGACATTGCTGTAGCTGATGTCGTTGAAGGTGACGTTCGTGAACACGTCTTCCTTGACGCCGGCCGCGCTCTTCAGGAAGTCGTTCTGGACCTGGAAGGGGTTGCCGGAGACATATTCCCAGTTTTCCACATCTCTGGAAGCGGCAAAGCCCAGGGGCAGGTAGTACTTGTTCTTGAAGACGGTCAGGCCGGACATTTCGCCGATGTTTTCAAAGTAGGCCCGGTCCAGGTTGACCTCCGGATCGTTGTCCACGAGATACTTCAGGTTGAACATGGCGTTGAAGACCGGGGTGCCCGGGCGGTAGGTGTAGCTGTTGATATAGTTGCCGGCGATGCCGAGGTTGTAGTAGAGGTTGGAAGACAGCTCGTAGGCCATGGAGGAGAACATGGAGATGCCGTTATAGCCGTACCAGCTGGGGTTCATGCAGAGCATGGGGTAGGTGGTCTCGACGCGGTAGTCGCCCTTGTCGTCGTACTCTTCGAGGAAGGTGTTCACAGCCTGCATGCCGTCGTATTCTGCGGTGTAGGACTCGTTGGTGACGTCGATGTCGAAGTTGTCGATGTCCGCGATGACGACTTCGGCGAACATGCCGAGGAACATGAGGTAGGCGACGGTGCGGATACGGAAGTTCCGGTCGATGATGAGGGAGAACAGGACCACATAGAGGGCGATGAACGCCAGGTTGATGAGGACCGTGCCGTCCCGGAAGTTGGGGGTGCCGATCTTTTCCGCGAGGATGACGAAGGCCGCGGTGGCAATGCCGACCGTCAGGAAGTCGCGCTTCGACAGTTCCCGCAGTTTCGTGATGGTCCGGAAGGCCAGCACGAGCAGGAAGAAGACGTAGACGAAGGACTGGCGGTAGGGCAGGTCGTTCGGGAAGTGGAACCCGTGCCAGATATAGTTGAGGTAGTTGAAGTTGAAGGACAGCGTGAGGAGGGCGATGAGCACGATGGAGGCCACTTTCTCCCGCAGGGAGACGGACTTCACATAGAAGTACAGGACCACCAGCATGAGCGTGCCGACGCCGCAGAAGACGTTCGGCAGGACCACGTCGCCGCTCGAACGGATGGTGGGCTCCAGGTCGCCGAAGTGGTTCGCGAGGAAGTCGAAGTAGTTGAAGTAGGTCTGGAATTCCTCGGGGAAGGACCCGGAGGTGGCGGAGCAGGTCTCCAGCGCGAAGTAGGTGGGCAGCAGTGCAAAGGCCGCCAGCAGTCCCGCGATGAACGCATAGAACACACAGGAGAGGAAGGAGACGCTGAAGAGGTTCGTGCGCGCTTTTTCCAGGAAAGATACCTTGTCCTCCTTGCCGGGGACCGGTTCCCGTGTCGTATCTTTGAAGCCGTGACGGCTGAAGAAGTAGACAAAGAAATACAGGACCATGAAGATGGCGGTCATGTAGGCCATGTAATAAGAGGAGACGAGGAGCAGGGCGAAGGTGAGACAGTACAGCAGGGGCTTCCGCTCTTCCACGATGCGCTCTAGCCCTAGGATGATGAGGGGGAGCAGCATCATGCCGTCCATCCACATGATGTTCCAGTAGTAGGCGACGAAGTAGCCCGAGAAGGCGTAGAGCAGTCCGAAGCCCGCGGTGACGGGGTTATGCTTGCGGAACTGCGGAGACTTTTTCAGGTAGTAGGTGAAGAACGCCGCGGAAAGGGCCGCCTTCAGCATGATGATGACGCCGATGGCCAGAGGCATGTTCTTGTGGCCGAGCAGCAGGATGACCAGCACGGAGATGGGGCTCGACAGATAGTTGAAGAGGTTGCCGAGGAAGTTCCCGCCGCCGCCGGTCTGCCAGGAATAGGCGAGGCTCCCGCCGTGGGTGATGCGGTCGTAGAACTCCGCGAGGAGCGGCCCGTACTGGTGGTACAGGTCCATGCGCAGGATGGTCACATCGCCGAACGGGATCATGCGGTAGGCGATGCAGATAAGGATGTACACGACAATGGCGCCGCCGAAGGACAGCAGTACATAGCGGTTGTCCCAGAGCAGCTTCTGCAGTTTGCCCGGTTCCTGTTTTTCCGGGGTCTGTTCCGGTGCGGAGGATTCCGGTTTTGCTTTTTTGAGTGTGACTTCCATAAGGCACCCTTTCTCGTCTCAAATGATTCGGATAACAGTATAACAAGTTTCTCGGGTTCTTTCAATGAAGGTTGAGGTCGAATGGCAAATATGGTAAAATATCTGCTAAGTAATAAAAGGGAGGAACCCTCGAATGCCTACGAACAGCAACGGTCATTTCTCATCCGAATACATCATTTCGGAAGAAGTGCTCGCCACCATAGCGGCCAATGCCGCGAAGGACGTGGAAGGGGTGGCCCGGCTCGGCAACCGTCCGGCGGACCTCTACACCACCTTCAAGATCGGCGCGGACGCCTCCAAAAAAGTGGCCGTCACCATGACGGACTACGACATCCGTGTCCACGTGTACATCGACCTGGTCTCCACCGCGAAGATCCAGCCCGTCTGCAAGGCGGTCCAGGATGCGGTCAAACAGGCCATCCAGAACATGACCGGCCGTGTCGTCACCCGAGTCGACGTCTCCGTCACCGGCATCGCCGACCCGCCGGAACCCGCCGCGCTCCCCACCATGCCCGGCGAACTTGAACCTTGAGAACCTACGAATAGCCACTGACCGGCCCGCCAAAAGGGAATACTTTGTCTCTGGCGGGTCTTTTTTTGAAAGAGAGGAACCATCACTATGAACAGAAGTCAGGAGCGTGAACAGGCCTTCATCATCCTGTTCGAGTCCATTTTCCACCCGGAGAGTTCGGTGGAAGAGCTCTTCTCGCTGGCGGCGGAGTCCGAGTTCTTTACGGAAACGAAGTTCTCCCGCAGCCTAGTTGAGAAGACGGTGGAACACGCCCCCGAGATCGACACGGAGATCGAGACCCACGCGGTGGACTGGTCCATTTCCCGCATCACCAAGGTCTCCCTGGCCATCCTGCGCCTCGCCATCTGCGAGATCCTCTACTTTGAGGACATCCCCGTCAGCGTCTCCATCAACGAGGCGGTCGAACTGGCGAAGAAGTACGCGGAAAAGAAGGACTCCTCCTTCATCAACGGCGTCCTCGGGACCATTGCAAGGGAACAGGAATGAACTTTTATCTCGCTTTCGACACCAGCAACTATACGACTTCGGTCGCCCTCTATGACGCCGACACGAACCGCGTGTACCACGCGAAGCGTCTCCTCCCGGTGAAGCCGGGCGAGAAGGGCATCCGGCAGTCGGACGCGGTGTTCCATCATACGCAGCAGCTTCCGGCGCTTCTGGAAGAGACGCTGGAACAGGCGGCATCGGCTCTGCAGCTTTCCCGGGAAGCGCTCTCTGGCCACCTGAAGGCCATCGGCGTCTCCACCCGGCCCCGCCGGGTCGAGGGCTCCTACATGCCCTGCTTCACCGTGGGCCAGGCCCAGGCGAAGTCTCTGGGCGCTGTGCTGGGCCTCCCGGTCCGGGAGTTCTCCCACCAGGAGGGGCACATCGCAGCGGCGCTGTTTTCTGCAGACCGGCTGGACCTCGTCGGGACAGAGTTCCTCGCGTTCCACGTCTCCGGCGGCACCACTGAGTCCCTCGCG
>CAJGDU010000047.1 GCA_904502175.1 Clostridiaceae bacterium | reverse complement strand
CCTGCAGCGGAACGTCGACCGCTTCCTGGACACCTACGTCGTGCCCCTGTTCGGCGGAGTCTTTGAAAAAATCGGAAATCGGTTATAATAACTTTAGTTTATAAAATATTCGAAGTTGACGTAGCAAAACCGTCCGCAGCAAGAATCGGACACGCAGCGGCGCGTTTACGCGCTATTGATTCTCAGAAACCACGCGAGGCCCAGGCATTCGCAGCAAGGGCGGATTTTGCACGGCAACTTCCAAACCTTTTAATAGAAAAGAGAGAACACAGTTATGGCAGAGAAAAGCAAAGCGAAAGCGCTGAAGGAAGAGCTCTTCTATCAGCCGAAGCATATGGCCACGGTCGTGGAGGACGACCTGTTCCCGAAGGCGGACCTCTTCGCCGAAGGGTACAAGGCGTTCATGTCGAACTACAAGACCGAGCGGGAGATCACCGCGTACTTTCAGGCGGAGGCCGAGAAGCGGGGCTACACCGAGTTCGACAAGACCAGGACCTACAAACCCGGCGACCGCGTGTACCGCGTCAACCGGAACAAGAGCATCATTCTGACGGTCTTCGGCAAAAAGCCGCTGTCGGAGGGACTGCGCATCGCCGCCTCCCACATCGACTCCCCGCGGCTGGACCTCAAGCCGAACCCGCTCTACGAGAAGGATGAGATGGCCTTCTTCAAGACCCACTACTACGGCGGCATCAAGAAGTACCAGTGGACCACCATCCCGCTGTCCCTGCACGGCGTCATCGTCAAGGGCGACGGCACGACCGTCACCGTGAACATCGGCGAGGACGAGGGCGATCCGCTGTTCGTCATCACCGACCTTCTGCCGCATCTCGCGAAGAACCAGGAGAACAAGAAGCTGGGTGAGGCCATCAAGGGCGAGGACCTCAACGTCCTCGTCGGCTCCCTGCCCTTCAAGGGCGATGAGGAGTCCGACCTCGTGAAGCTCAACATCCTCAAGATCCTGCACGAGAAGTACGGCATCGTGGAAAAAGACTTCCTGACCGCTGAGCTCGAGATGGTCCCGGCCTTCAAGGCCCGCGACGTCGGCTTCGACCGCAGCCTCATCGCTGCCTACGGCCACGACGACAAAGTCTGCTCGTACCCGGCCGCCATGGCGAACTTCGAGGTGGAGGACCCCTGCTACACCATCGTCACCATCCTCACCGACAAAGAGGAGATCGGCTCCGACGGCAACACCGGACTGAACTCTTCGTACTTCAAGTACTTTGTGGAAGACCTCGGCGAGAACGCCGGCATCCCCGGCCACGACATCCTGTCGAAGTCCGAGTGCCTGTCCGCCGACGTCACCGCCGGCATGGACCCGACCTACCCCGAGCCCATGGAGGCCAATAACGCCTCCTACATCTCGAAGGGCGTCTGCATCTGCAAGTACACCGGCTCCCGCGGCAAGTATTCCACCTCGGACGCCACGGCGGAGTTCTTCGGCAAGGTCCGCAGGCTCCTCGACGAGCAGGGCATCGTCTGGCAGACCGGCGAGCTCGGCAAGGTCGACGCGGGCGGCGGCGGAACGGTCGCCATGTACCTCGCGGCCCTCGACATCGACGTCATCGACATCGGCACCCCGGTGCTGTCCATGCACTCCCCCTACGAGATCATCTCGAAGCTGGACCTCTACAGCACCTACCAGGCCATGTACGCGTTCTTCCGCCAGTAAACAGAAAAAGAAAAGGACCTCGAAACGAGGTCCTTTTTGTTTTGTCTCTTATTTGGTGTAGTCGTAGAAGCCCTTGCCGGCGTTGATGCCGGTCTCGCCCTTGTCGATCTTCTCTTTGAGGATCTGAGAGATGCGGTATGTGGCAGAGGCCGGGTCGTTGGCGTCGGGTTTCATCTGGTTGATGTTGTAAGCGGTCTCCAGGCCGACGATGTCGAGGATCTTGAACGGGCCCATGGGCGCGCCGGTAGCGAGCTCCCAGCACTTGTCGATGGTGGTGAAGTCGCCGACTCCGCCGCCGTAGAGTGCCTGCGCGGCCGTCAGGAACGGGACCAGCATGGAGTTCAGGATGTAACCGGGCTGCTCTTTGAGGACTTCCAGCGGGATCATGTTGATCTCTTCCGCGAAGGCGACGGCCTTCTTGAAGACTTCGGGGTCGGTGCCGGGATGGCCCATGATCTCCGCGGTGTTCTGTTTCCAGATGCTGTTGGCGAAGTGGACGGCGCAGTACTTTTCAGGACGGCCGGTGTACTCGGCGAACTGGCTGGGAAGCAGGGTGGAAGAGTTGGTGAAGAGCAGGGTCTTCTCGGGAAGCAGGTCTCTCACGGCCTCATAGACGCCGATCTTGGCTTCCGGGTTCTCGGACATGGACTCAATGACGACGTCCGCGTCTTCGACGGCCTTCGCCATGTCGAGCTCGAGGTGGACTTTCTCGGCGAAGTTCTTCTTGCCCTGTTCGAGGAGGGCGTCGATGGACTCAGCGGTCGCAGTGGACCAGTCTTTGATGAGGCCCTTCGGATAGAGGAAGGCACCCATGGGGTTGCCGACCATGGCCTTTGCCTTGGCAAGGTCTTCCAGCATGACCGCGGAATAGCGGTCGATCTTCGGCTGGGTGCGGCCGATGGAGCTCTCCGAACGGAGCCAGAACGTGGTGTCGTGACCGGTGTATGCGCACATGAGACCGATCTGCGTGCCGAGGACGCCGCCGCCGAGGACGACTACTTTTTTGAATTCCATAAAACATTTCCTCCTTTTTGGATCAACAGGATTTGACAGATTTGCTATTGCGTAGCAACCCCATTATAGCAAATAAATGTCTGCACATGGCTTCTTGGAATGTCTGCGATTTGCTTGCTTTTCCTCTATAACAGCAAAAAGCACCGGTCTGGTCCGGTGCTTTCGCTGTTTTGGGATTGGGTAATGGTTAGGTATTCTATGTTTGAGAAGGAGAGAGAAAAGTTGTTCCAGATGCTCTCGATCTGTTTTCATTGTAAAGCGCTAAAATACCGCTCACAAGCCCCCCGGGGGGTTCTTTTTTGAAAAGTGAGACACATTTTGCGATTTGTCTCATTTTCGGAACTGCTGTTTCAGGCGTTTCTCCTTGGAGAGGATGGTTTTTCGAAGCCGCAGGCTCTCCGGGGTAACTTCCAGCAGCTCATCGTCGCCGATGAACTCCATGCACTGTTCCAGGGACAGGACAGTGGGCGGGACGAGGCGCAGGGCGTCGTCGGAGCCGGAGGCACGGGTGTTGGTCAGGTGCTTCGTCTTGCAGACGTTGCAGACGATGTCCTCGGCCCGGTTGCACTCGCCGACGATCATGCCCTCATAGACGTCGACGCCGGCGCCGATGAAGAGGGTGCCCCGGTCCTGGGTGTTGAACAGGCCGTAGGCGGAGGAGACGCCGTTCTCGTGGACCACGATGGAGCCGCGCTCGCGGGTCTCCATGTCGCCCTTGTACGGCGCGTAGCCGTCGAAGAGCTGGTTCATGATGCCGTTGCCGTTGGTGTCGGTCAGGAACTCGGAGCGGTAGCCGATGAGGCCGCGGGAGGGGACGCTGAACTCGAGGTGGGTGGCGCCGCCGTCGTGGGCGACCATGTCCCGCAGTTCCGCCTTCCGGGTGCCGAGTTTCTCGATGACGGCGCCCACGTATTCGGAGGGGACCTCCACGGAGAGGAGCTCCATGGGCTCCAAGAGCTGACCGTTGTCGTCTCTCTTGTAGATGACCTTCGGGCGGGAGACGGCGAACTCATAGCCCTCCCGGCGCATGGTCTCGATGAGGATGGACAGGTGCAGTTCGCCCCGTCCGGAGACTTTGAAGGTGTCCGTGGTCTCGGTCTCTTCGACCCGCATGGCCACGTTCGTCTCCACTTCCTTGAACAGCCGGTCGCGGATGTTCCGGGAGGTGACGTATTTGCCCTCCCGTCCCGCGAAGGGGCTGTCGTTGACGATGAAGTTCATGGAGATGGTGGGCTCGTCGATCTTGATGAACTCGAGGGGCTCCACGCACTCCGGGTCGCAGGCGGTCTCGCCGATGTTGATGTCCGAGATGCCGGAGACGCAGATGATCTCGCCGGCGCCCGCTTCGGCCACTTCCGTCCGGTTCAGGCCCTCGAAGACGTACAGGCGGGAGACTTTCACCTTCTCCTCGCGGCCGTCGTCCTTGCAGAGGATGACCTGTTCGCCCTGGCGGATGGTGCCGCGCTCAATGCGGCCGATGCCCATGCGCCCGACGTAGTCGTCGTAGTCGAGGGAGGAGAACAGCACCTGGAGCGGCTCGTCCACCTCGCCCTTCGGCGCAGGGACCTCCTTCAGGATGCTCTCGAAGATGGGGCGCATATCGCCCTCCCGGTCTCTCTCGTCATAGGAGGCATAGCCGTCCCGGGCGGAGGCGTACACCACCGGGAACTCGATCTGGTCCTCGTCCGCGCCGAGCTCGATGAACAGGTCGATGACCTCGTCCACCACTTCCGCGGGGCGGGCGCCGGGCCGGTCGATCTTGTTGATGACGACCACGACCTTTTTCTTCAGGCCGAGCGCCTTCTTCAGCACGAACCGGGTCTGGGGCATGCAGCCCTCAAAGGCGTCGACCAGCAGAAGGACGCCGTCGACCATGAGGAGGATGCGCTCCACCTCGCCGCCGAAGTCCGCGTGGCCGGGGGTGTCGATGATATTGATCTTCGTGTCGCCGTAGCGCACGGAGGTGTTTTTGGACAGGATGGTGATGCCCCGCTCCCGCTCGAGGTCGTTGGAGTCCATGACCCGCTCGTCGACCTGCTCGTTCTGGCGGAAGATGCCGCTCTGTTTCAGCAGCGCGTCGACCAGCGTGGTCTTGCCGTGGTCGACGTGGGCGATCATCGCAACATTGCGAATATCTTCTCTCAGTTTCAAGGTTTCACCTTCATTTTAAGTAACGCGTTTATACTACAGATAAAATACCGGGCGCTATTCTACCACCGGGCGCCCCGCTTTGCAAGGTTTTCTCTTGTGACTTCCATGCGCGCGCGGTATAATTAGAAGAACTGTAAACCGGGGGCTGTGCATCGCCTCCGAGAAAGGATACAGCACTATGGCAGAACAGACGACAGCTAAAAAGACGAACACGAAAAAAGTGGTCATCATCGCGGTGTCGGCCATTCTCATCCTGGCGCTCATTGCCGCCGCCGTCATCCTCATCGTCCGAAACAGCGGAGAAAAGGGGCCGCTCGACCCGAACGGCAACCCGCTGTTCCCGAAGACCTCCGACATCACCAGTGTGGAGTACCTGCACCGGGGCGGTCTGGAACAGAAACAGACCCTCGCCATCAGCGAGCAGGAACTGACCGGGAAGGAGAACATCGAAGACTTCCTGAGCCAGCTCAAGGACCTGGAGCTCCGGGACCCCACCGACAAGGAGCGGGCGTCCATCGACTACGCGTCTGACGTGGAGATGTTCACCCTCAAGGGGAAGGACGACACAGACCGCACCCTGCTCATGATGGGAGACTCCATCTCCATCAGCAACGAGTATGGAAACTTCTTCTATATGACCGAGGATCTCGACATCGAATCGCTCACGGCGAACTTCGAGCGCATGGACCTCTCGGGCAAACTGGCCAGCGCCGAACAGTAACAAAGACCCTGACAAGGAGGTGCCCTTTTGAGCACACAAGACCTGAAACAGGCTGAAAAAGAAGCCGCCAAAGCGAAGAAAAAGGCGGAAAAAGCCGCCCGCAAGGCGGAAAAGATGAAAGAGAAAGCCCGCCGGAAGGCCCTGAAAGACGGGACCCTCGGCAAGGCTGCCGTGGAAGAGGAACCCGTTCTGGACGGGCCCGACCCGCTGCGCCCCCGCACCCAGGAAGAGCTCAACATGGAGCTCGAGGAACTGCGGGACATGGTCCAGGGCGAGATCGACGAAATGCGCGAGAAGGCCCCGGACGCCGAGTGGGACGACATTGTCCGGCAGGCGCTCTATGAGAAACAGCACGGCATCAAGGCGGAATACCACGCCCCCGTCATGTGCGCCATCTGCGGCGAGAACGAGGCGGCGGAGGACTCCGAATACTGTGAGGCGTGCCTCGACGACATGAAGCACTACCCCTTCGAGTGGTGGCAGTTCATCATCCCGCTCATGGCTGTGTTCTTCCTGGTCTTCGGCATCCTGCTGGCGAAAGACAACGTCAGCCTGTTCAAGGGTGTCGCGGACGCCCAGGGCATGGCCCGCCAGGGCCAGCTCATCTCGGCCCTCGACAAGTACGGCGAGCTGAACGGGCGCATCGCCGAAGGAGACGACACCTACGGCTTCCAGTACCGGAAGAACCAGGTCAAGCTCCTGAACCGGGTGGGCATCCAGCAGTACGGCGTCCTCGACAACTACCTGAACGCCTACTATCCGGACGACCTGAACAAGTGGTACAACCGCTACGCCGCGAAGTCCGCGGAGCGCATCGAGGAGTACCAGCAGGCCTACAAGTACTTTGAAGAGGCGGCCCAGAGCTCCAAGGACTTCAAGTCCCTCATCAAGGCATTTGACAAGGCCGTGGAGGGCAAGGACGTGAACCCGGCCTTCGCCAACTACTACCGCTACTACGCCACCCTCATCTACGGAGAGGGCGTGGAGACCCAGAAGAAATATATCGACGCCATCAAGGCCGAAGGGAAAGAGTACGAGAGCCTCTACCTTCCGCTGGAAGCCGAAATGGCGCTGACGAGCAAAGACTACGACAAGGCCCTGTCTGTGTGCGATACGCTCGAAGACCGCAACGCCGAGGACGTCTATGCCGACGTCTACCGCACGGTGGCCTACCGCATGAAGGGCGACCTCAAGGCAGCCGCAGCCGCCTGTGACGCCGGCCTCAAGGTCGACGGCACCGCGTCCACCCTGAACTATCAGCGGGCCATCCTGTTCCTTCTGGACGGCGACCTGAAACTCGCCTCCGCCTACGCGGAAGAGGCCCACGCCAACGCCGCCACGGCGAACAACTACGTGTCCGCCTGCAGCATCTACTCGCTCATCCTCCAGGAGCAGATCAACGACAAGACCGCGGCCATCAAGTCCGCCAAGAAAGCGGAAGTGAAGGCAAAGCTCCGGTCCGAGCGCTCCGACCTCAAGGCCACCCTCGAGTCCCTTGAGACCGAAATGGAGGAGTACGGCTACGACGTGAGCCCCGATGTTGCCAAGATCCTGAGCGGCAAGAAGACCGCTGAACAAGTATTTCTGAAAGGGGAGGGCGATTTCGCATGGTAACGCTTTATGAGATCATCAAGTTCCTGACCTTCCCCGGCGCTCTGCTGAAAGGGTTCCTGGAACACCTGTTCTGCCGCATCTACAAGGTGCCGGTGGAGTATTCCGACTACATGCAGCGCAATGAGCTCTGCGGCCACACCGAACACCTGCTGGCGCCCCACAAGGGCTCCTTCGGCATCTGCTTCGGCCCGCACATCATCATGCTGCTGCTCGGCCTTGCCATCACGTTCCCGGCGAGCGTGAACCTCTTCTATTTCGGGACGTTCAGCTGGCTGTCCGTCATCCTTCTGTATGTCGGCGTGTCCTTCCTCGTCAACTGCTTCCCGCTGGTGGAAGACGCCCTCAACATGTGGGACGAGCTCTTCTCCGGCGCGTCGAAGACCGTCTCGAAGGTCTGCCTGGCCGTGCCCGCCGCCGTCATGTATGCCGGCGCCTACCTGGAGCGCTACTGTGTGAGCCTCCTCACAAGCCTGGCCTTCGCCTACGCTCTGCCCTTTATCATCGGCTGGATCGTCGGCTGAGAACCCTCATAAAAAAGACCCCCGGACCGGAGTCCGGGGGTTTGTTATTGTCGTCAGCCTTTGTCTGCGACCGCCGAGAAGTTCTGGGCGAT